>NZ_AKJO01000076.1:0-67353 GCF_000282295.1 Pseudomonas sp. GM33 | reverse complement strand
GCGAGCCTGCTCGCGAAGAACCCAAGGACGCCGCGTTTATCCAGAATTCCCGCGTTATCGTTGACGACCATCGCGAGCAGGCTCGCTCCTACAGAGGGTTGTGGTGTTGTCGAGGGCGAATTCCAGGCATAAAAAAAGCACCCCGACGGGTGCTTTTTCTGTCGCGGGAAGCTTAGCGCTTCAGCGAGGCCGGCAGGTGCGGCTGGATCGCCGTCAGGACTGCCTTGAAGCACTTGGTGTTACCGGCAACGACGTGGCCTTTCTCGAGGAAGTCGTGACCGCCGGTGAAGTCGCTCACCAAGCCGCCGGCTTCCTGGATCAGCAGGGCGCCTGCCGCCATGTCCCACTCGGACAGGCCCGACTCCCAGAAAGCGTCGAAACGGCCGGCGGCCACGTAGGCCAGGTCCAGGCTCGCGGAACCTGCGCGGCGGATGCCGGCAGTCTGGCCAACCAGGGCGCGGAACATGCCCAGGTAGTTGTCGAGGTTGTCCATCTGCTCGTCACGGAACGGGAAGCCGGTACCCAGCAGGGCGCCGTCCAGGCTGGTGCGACCGCTGACGCGCAGGCGACGACCGTTCAGTTGAGCGCCGCGACCACGGCTGGCGGTGAATTCTTCCTGGCGAACCGGGTCCAGAACAACAGCGTGCTCCAGGCGACCGCGGTATTTGCAGGCAATGCTGACAGCGAAGTGAGGAATGCCGCGCAGGAAGTTGGTGGTGCCGTCCAGCGGATCGATGATCCACAGGTACTCTTCGCCTTCGATGCCGGTGCCGGCATGCATGCCGGTCTCTTCACCCAGGATCGAGTGATTTGGGTACGCCTTGCGCAGGGCGTCGATGATTTTCTGTTCGGCGGCGCGATCCACCTCGGATACGTAATCCTTGGCGTCTTTTTCGTCGACCTTGATGGTATCCAGGCGCTCGATGGAGCGGAAGATCAATTCACTGGCGCTGCGGGCGGCGCGCAGCGCGATATTCAGCATGGGCTGCATGGATGTGTCACCTAAGGTTGTTAAAGAAAGCCGGGCATTCTATCAGAAAGTTTCTACAGGAGAAGGACGACGTTCGCTTTCATGGCTTAACGGTAGCTTCAGCTGTAAGATTCCGCTCCCGATTATCGTGTTCGAGAGCGCCTCCCTTGCTGCATAACATTCGTGTCGTCCTGGTCAATACCAGCCATCCGGGCAATATCGGCGGGGCTGCGCGTGCCATGAAGAACATGGGCTTGTCGCGACTGGTGCTGGTCGAGCCTCGTCAGTTCCCGCATCACGAAGCCGACGCTCGTGCTTCCGGTGCCGGTGACATCCTTGAAAACGCGCAAGTCGTCGCCACCTTGGAAGATGCCCTGGTCGGCTGCAATCTGGTGCTGGGTACCAGTGCCCGCGACCGGCGCATTCCCTGGCCGCTGCTCGACCCCCGCGAATGCGGAACGAAGGTGGTCGAGGAAGCCGGGCAGGGCGCGGAAATCGCCCTGGTGTTCGGTCGTGAAGATTCCGGCCTGACCAACGAAGAGCTGCAGCGATGTCATTATCACGTGCACATCCCATCCGACCCGGAGTTCAGTTCGCTGAACCTTGGGGCGGCGGTGCAGGTGTTGAGCTATGAAGTGCGCATGTCCTGGCTGGCGGCCCAAGGCCAGCCAAGCAAGGTCGAGAAGGAAGAGGTGGCTTCGGTCAAGAGCGCTGAGCTCGCGACCATGGACGAGCTGGAGCGATTCTATGAACACCTGGAGCAAACCCTGGTGGCCATCGAATTCCTCGATCCGGAAAAACCACGGCACTTGATGGCGCGCCTGCGCCGGTTGTACGGACGCAGCTCGGTCAGCCGGGCGGAAATGAATATTTTGCGTGGCATCCTCACGGAAACCCAGAAAGCGGCCCGTGGTGAGCTTCTAAAGCGGAAGGATTAATGATGTTTGAGCGTTTGCGTGAAGATATCCAGAGCGTATTCCATCGAGACCCGGCGGCGCGTAACGCTTTTGAAGTCCTGACCTGCTACCCCGGTATGCACGCCATCTGGATTCACCGTTTGTCGGCGATGCTGTGGCGCGCGGACCTGAAGTGGCTGGCGCGGCTGGTGTCGAACTTCGGTCGCTGGCTGACCGGGATCGAGATCCATCCGGGGGCCAAGGTCGGTCGTCGTTTCTTCATCGACCATGGCATGGGCATCGTCATCGGTGAAACCGCCGAGATCGGCGACGACGTCACTATTTACCAGGGCGTGACCCTGGGCGGCACCAGCTGGAACAAGGGCAAGCGTCACCCGACCCTGGGTGATGGGGTCGTTGTCGGTGCCGGCGCCAAGGTGCTTGGCCCGTTCACTGTGGGTGCGGGTGCAAAGGTTGGCTCCAACGCCGTGGTGACCAAGGAAGTTCCGCCGGGCGCCACGGTGGTGGGGATTCCGGGGCGGATCATCGTCAAGCCCGACCAGGAGCTGGACGCCAAGCGCAAGGCCATGGCCGAGAAGATCGGTTTTGATGCCTACGGCGTGACTGAAGACATGCCTGACCCGGTGGCTCGCGCCATCAACCAATTGCTCGACCACCTGCAGGCGGTCGATGGGCGTCTGGAGGGGATGTGCGGGGCGTTGAAGGATCTGGGCAGTAATTACTGTGCGAAAGACCTGCCTGAGCTGCGCGAAGAAGATTTCGCCTGCGTAAAAGACAAAGACCAGACCCAGGCCCACTGACGCCTTTGTTTAGGAGCTGCCGCAGGCTGCGATCTTTTGATCTTGTTTTTTTAAAAATCAAAGTCAAAAGATCGCAGCCTTCGGCAGCTCCTACAGGGATCGGAGGTCGTATTTGGGTAATGGCGCTGCGCTAAGCGGTGTGCCATTAAGCCGCAGACCCTGCTATGATGCGCCCGCTCTTTTGCGGGTAATCCTGACTAAAGTACTAGGTCTTTTAGTTGACTTAAATACTCGGGAATTGCATACTCGCCTCATTCCGAACTCCGTGGTAATTGTCCATGCGACTGACTACAAAAGGCCGATACGCCGTGACCGCCATGCTTGACCTGGCGTTGCACGCGCAGCACGGGCCCGTGTCCCTGGCCGATATCTCCGAGCGCCAAGGCATCTCCCTGTCCTACCTCGAACAGCTTTTTGCCAAATTGCGCCGCAGCAATCTGGTGTCCAGCGTGCGTGGTCCGGGCGGTGGCTACCAATTGTCCCGCGACATGCAGGGCATCCAGGTCGCCCAGGTGATCGATGCGGTGAACGAATCGGTCGATGCCACCAAATGCCAGGGGCAGGGTGATTGCCATCAAGGCGACACCTGCCTGACCCACCACTTGTGGTGCGACCTGAGCCTGCAGATTCACGAATTTCTGAGCGGTATCAGCTTGGCTGACCTTGTGACTCGCCGTGAGGTGCAAGAAGTAGCCCAGCGTCAGGACCAGCGCCGTTGCAACAGCAAGGTGCCACGCCTGGACAAGATTGAAGCGTCCGCCGTCGAATGACAGCCAAAGAGCTAGCGGCACGCCAGCCAGCCTGATTTAGGAGATAGTCCATGAAATTGCCGATTTACCTTGATTACTCTGCGACCACCCCGGTTGATCCGCGTGTCGCGCAAAAGATGAGTGAATGCCTGCTGGTCGACGGAAACTTCGGTAACCCGGCGTCCCGTTCCCACGTGTTCGGCTGGAAAGCTGAAGAGTCCGTTGAAAACGCCCGTCGTCAGGTGGCTGACCTGGTCAATGCCGACCCGCGTGAAATCGTCTGGACCTCCGGTGCCACCGAATCCGACAACCTGGCAATCAAGGGGGCGGCACATTTCTACGCCACCAAAGGCAAGCACCTGATCACCACCAAGATCGAGCACAAGGCTGTCCTGGACACCATGCGCCAACTGGAGCGTGAAGGGTTCGAAGTGACCTACATCGAGCCTCGCACCGATGGCCTGGTAACGCCTGAGATGATCGAAGCCGAACTGCGCGACGACACCATCCTGGTGTCGGTCATGCACGTGAACAATGAAATTGGCACCATCAACGACATCGCGGCGATCGGCGAACTGCTCCGTTCCAAGGGCATCCTGTTCCACGTCGACGCCGCTCAGTCCACCGGCAAGGTCGAGATCGACCTGCAGAAGCTGAAAGTCGACATGATGTCGTTCTCCGCCCACAAGACCTACGGTCCTAAAGGTATCGGCGCCCTGTACGTAAGCCGCAAGCCGCGCGTACGTATCGAAGCGACGATGCACGGTGGCGGCCACGAACGCGGCATGCGTTCCGGCACCCTGGCGACCCACCAGATCGTCGGCATGGGTGAAGCGTTCCGCGTAGCCAAGGAAGACATGGCTGCCGAGAACGCACGCATCAAGGCCTTGAGCGACCGTTTTTACAAGCAGGTCGAGCATCTGGAAGAGCTGTACGTCAACGGCAGCCTGACCGCCCGCGTTCCGCACAACCTGAACCTGAGCTTCAACTACGTTGAAGGCGAGTCGCTGATCATGGCACTCAAGGATCTGGCGGTTTCGTCCGGTTCGGCCTGCACCTCGGCTTCGCTTGAGCCTTCGTACGTACTGCGCGCCCTGGGCCGCAACGACGAACTGGCTCATAGCTCGATCCGCTTCACCTTCGGCCGTTTCACCACCGAAGAAGAAATCGACTACGCCGCGCAGAAAGTTTGCGAGGCCGTAACCAAGCTGCGCGCTCTGTCGCCGCTGTGGGATATGTACAAAGACGGTGTCGACATTTCGAAAATCGAGTGGGCGGCACACTGATTTCAAGTCGCCGCGAACCGGCCCCGCGAACTTCGGTTGCGGGGCTCAAAGAGCGACTCTCTGATGAGTGAGGATTGAGAATCATGGCTTACAGCGAAAAGGTCATCGACCACTACGAAAACCCGCGCAACGTCGGCAAGATGGACGCGGAAGATCCTGATGTCGGCACCGGCATGGTCGGCGCTCCGGCGTGCGGCGACGTGATGCGCCTGCAGATCAAGGTCAACGACGCCGGCATCATCGAAGATGCCAAGTTCAAGACCTACGGCTGCGGTTCGGCTATCGCTTCCAGCTCCCTCGCCACCGAGTGGATGAAGGGCAAGACCCTGGACGAAGCGGAAACCATCAAGAACACCCAGCTGGCTGAAGAACTGGCCCTGCCGCCAGTGAAAATCCACTGCTCGGTACTCGCTGAGGACGCCATCAAGGCGGCTGTTCGCGACTACAAGCAGAAGAAAGGCTTGATCTAAGCATTTGGCGACGAGTAAGGAGTCAACGATGGCTATCAGCATGACAGAAGCGGCGGCTAAGCACGTGCGACGCTCCCTCGACGGGCGCGGCAAGGGTGAAGGGATTCGTCTGGGTGTTCGCACCACGGGCTGTTCCGGCCTTGCCTACGTGCTGGAGTTTGTCGACGAGGTGGTTGCTGAGGACCAGGTGTTCGAAAGTCACGGCGAAAAAGTGATCATCGACCCGAAAAGCCTGGCCTACCTGGACGGCACCGAACTCGATTTCGTCAAGGAAGGGTTGAACGAAGGCTTCAAGTTCAACAACCCCAACGTGCGCGGTGAATGTGGCTGCGGCGAAAGCTTCAACATCTGAGGCTTGTCGTGGGTACTCCTTGTCATTTCGCTTTATTCGAGCTGCAACCGAGTTTCGATCTGGACCTCGACCAGCTGGCTACGCGCTACCGCGAGTTGGCGCGCGGCGTTCATCCGGACCGCTTTGCAGACGCTTCCGAGCGCGAGCAGCGGCTGGCGCTGGAGCAATCCGCGAGCCTCAACGAGGCCTACCAGACGCTCAAGAGTCCACCCAAGCGCGCGCGTTACCTGCTCGCCTTGAATGGTGGCGAGCTGCCGCTGGAGGTCACGGTGCATGATCCGGAGTTCCTTCTGCAGCAGATGGAGCTGCGTGAAGAGCTCGAAGACCTGCAGGACAGCGCCGACCTCAATGGCGTTGCCGTCTTCAAGCGTCGCTTGAAGGCTGCCCAGGATGAACTGAACCAAAGCTTCGCAGCTTGCTGGAACGATGCCGCGCAACGTGAACGGGCCGAACGCCTGATGCGGCGCATGCAGTTCCTCGACAAGCTCACCTACGAAGTGCGCCAGTTAGAAGAGCGCCTCGACGATTAACCCAGTGCCGCTCCGGTCGCACGCCTGATATACAGATAAGTCCTGATAACGATGGCCCTACTGCAGATCGCCGAACCCGGCCAAAGTCCTCAACCGCACCAGCGTCGTCTGGCTGTGGGGATCGACTTGGGCACTACCAATTCGCTGGTCGCTGCATTGCGCAGTGGACTTTCCGAGCCTCTGGCTGACGCGCAAGGGCGGGTCATCCTGCCGTCTGCCGTGCGCTATCACGCCGATCGCGTCGAGGTTGGCGAATCCGCCAAGCTGGCTGCCGCCACCGATCCCCTGAATACCGTGCTGTCGGTCAAGCGCTTGATGGGTCGTGGTCTGTCCGACGTCAAGCAGCTGGGCGAGCAACTGCCCTACCGCTTTGTCGGTGGCGAGTCGCACATGCCGTTCATCGACACGATCCAGGGCCCGAAAAGCCCGGTCGAAGTGTCTGCCGATATCCTCAAGGTCCTGCGCCAGCGCGCCGAAGCGACCCTGGGCGGTGAGCTGGTGGGGGCGGTGATCACCGTTCCGGCCTATTTCGATGACGCTCAACGTCAAGCCACCAAGGATGCGGCCAAGCTGGCCGGCCTGAATGTGCTGCGTTTGCTCAATGAGCCGACCGCTGCTGCTGTGGCCTATGGTCTGGATCAGCATGCCGAAGGCCTGGTCGCCATTTACGACCTGGGCGGCGGCACCTTCGATATTTCGATTCTGCGTCTGACCGGCGGTGTCTTCGAAGTCCTGGCCACCGGCGGCGACAGCGCCCTGGGCGGCGATGACTTCGATCACGCGATCGCTGGCTGGATCATCGAGAGCGCCGGTCTGTCCGCCGACCTCGATCCAGGTGCGCAGCGCAACCTGCTGCAAACCGCCTGTGCCGCCAAAGAAGCGCTGACCAATGCGGCGACCGTTGAGGTCGCCTATGGCGACTGGAAAGCCGAGCTGACCCGTGAAGCCTTCAATGCGCTGATCGAGCCGATGGTCGCGCGCAGCCTCAAAGCCTGCCGTCGTGCGGTACGTGATTCCGGTATCGAGCTGGAAGACGTGCACGCGGTGGTCATGGTTGGGGGTTCGACTCGCGTACCCCGCGTTCGCGAAGCCGTCGCCGAAGCGTTCGGACGTCAGCCCCTGACTGAAATCGACCCGGATCAAGTGGTCGCCATCGGTGCTGCGATCCAGGCCGATACTCTGGCCGGTAACAAGCGCGATGGTGGCGAACTGCTGCTGCTCGACGTGATTCCGTTGTCCCTGGGCCTGGAAACCATGGGCGGCCTGATGGAGAAGGTGATTCCGCGCAACACCACCATCCCCGTCGCTCGCGCCCAGGACTTCGCCACCTATAAAGATGGCCAGTCGGCCATGGCGATCCACGTGTTGCAGGGCGAGCGCGAGCTGATCAGCGACTGCCGCTCCCTGGCGCGCTTCGAATTGCGCGGTATCCCGGCGATGGTGGCGGGTGCGGCGAAGATTCGCGTGACCTTCCAGGTCGATGCCGACGGTCTGCTCAGTGTTTCCGCCCGAGAACTGGGTTCGGGCGTCGAAGCCAGCATTCAGGTCAAGCCGTCCTACGGCCTGACCGACGGCGAAATCGCCAAAATGCTCAAGGACTCGTTCCAGCACGCCAATGACGACAAGGTTGCCCGTGTACTGCGCGAGCAGCAGGTCGACGCCCAGCGTCTGATCGAGGCTGTGCAGGCCGCTCTGGAGGCCGATGGCGAGCGCTTGCTCGACGCCGAAGAGCGCTTGGTCATCGATCTGCAGGTGCAGGAACTGACCGAACTGATGAAAGGTACCGATGGTTACGCCATCGAGCAGCAGACCAAGCGTCTGTCGCAAGTGACCGACGCTTTTGCTGCCCGCCGCCTGGACTCGACGGTGAAAGCCGCGCTGGCGGGGCGCAACCTGAATGAGATTGAGGAATAACGATGCCGCAGGTCATTTTTCTGCCACACGAGAAGTTTTGCCCCGAAGGCATGGTTGTTGAGGCTGAGACGGGGGTTTCCATCCTCGAACTGGCCCATGAGCACCACATCGAGATGGAAAGCGCCTGTGGCGGCGTGTGTGCCTGCACCACCTGCCACTGCATCATCCGTGAGGGTTTCGACTCGCTGGATGAGGCCGACGAGCTGGAAGAAGACTACCTTGATAAGGCCTGGGGCCTTGAGCGCGAGTCCCGCCTGGGGTGCCAGGCCAAGGTCGGTACCGAAGACCTGACGGTCGAAATTCCGAAGTACTCGCTCAACCACGCCGCCGAAGCGCCGCACTGATTCAAGGAATTGTCATGAAACTCAAGTGGACTGATGTGCTGGAGATCGCGATCCAGCTGGCTGAAAGCAAGCCCGACGTGGACCCTATGTCGGTCAACTTCGTCGATCTGCGCAAGTGGGTAATGGAATTGCCCGATTTCGACGACATGCCTGAGCATTGTGGCGAAAAGATCCTGGAGGCCATTCAGGCCCACTGGATCGAAGAACGCGACTGAGCCACGCCGCAGGTTAGGCAATACCCAAGAACCCGCGTATAATTCGCGGGTTTAATTTTTCGTAAATTACCGTTTCTGGAGTTACACCATGGCTGTTCAACGTACTTTCTCCATCATCAAGCCTGACGCCGTTGCTAAAGGCGTTGCTGACCAGATCGTCGCCCGTTTTGAAAAAGCAGGCCTGAAAGTTGTCGCTTCTGAACAGAAGCAACTGACCAAGGCAGAAGCAGAAGGCTTCTACGCTGAGCATAGCGCTCGTGGTTTCTTCGGCGACCTGGTTGCTTTCATGATCTCCGGCCCGGTTGTCGTTCAAGTTCTGGAAGGCGAAAACGCTATCGCTCTGAACCGTGAGCTGATGGGCGCTACCAACCCTAAAGAAGCTGCTCCTGGCACCATCCGTGCAGATTTCGCTGATTCCATCGACGCCAACGCTGTACACGGCTCTGACTCGGAAGCAGCTGCTGCACGCGAAATCGCTTTCTTTTTCCCTGCTGTAGAGGCAGTCGCTCAGGCTTAACGCTACTGAGTGAAGGTGAATCCATGACTACATCGACTGTAAAAACAAACCTGCTGGGTCTGACTCAGCTGGAAATGGAAAAATTCTTCGACTCAATCGGGGAGAAGCGTTTCCGTGCCGGTCAGGTAATGAAATGGATTCACCACTTTGGTGTCGATGATTTCGATGCCATGACGAACGTCAGCAAGGCCTTGCGCGAAAAGCTCAAGGCTGTTGCTGAGGTCCGTGGTCCGGAAGTGGTCAGCGAGGACATCTCCAGCGACGGCACCCGCAAGTGGGTGGTGCGCGTGGCGTCCGGCAGCTGCGTCGAGACCGTGTACATTCCCCAGGGCAAACGCGGCACCTTGTGCGTTTCGTCCCAGGCAGGCTGTGCCCTGGATTGCAGTTTCTGCTCCACCGGCAAGCAAGGCTTCAACAGCAACCTCACCGCCGCCGAAGTCATCGGCCAGGTGTGGATTGCCAACAAATCCTTTGGCAGCGTCCCGGCAACCGTCGACCGTGCCATCACCAACGTGGTGATGATGGGCATGGGTGAGCCGCTGCTGAACTTCGACAACGTCGTCGCGGCCATGCATCTGATGATGGACGACCTGGGCTACGGCATTTCCAAGCGCCGCGTGACCCTGTCGACCTCCGGCGTGGTACCGATGATCGATGAGCTGTCCAAGCACATCGACGTCTCTCTGGCGTTGTCCCTGCACGCACCGAATGACGCATTGCGTAACCAATTGGTGCCGATCAACAAGAAGTATCCGCTTAAGATGCTGCTCGAGTCGTGCCAGCGCTACATGTCGTCCCTGGGCGAAAAGCGTGTGCTGACCATCGAGTACACCTTGCTCAAGGACGTCAACGACAAGCTTGAGCACGCCGTGGAAATGATCGAGCTGCTCAAGAACATCCCGTGCAAGATCAACCTGATCCCGTTCAACCCGTTCCCGCATTCCGGGTACGAGCGTCCGAGCAACAACGCCATTCGTCGTTTCCAGGATCAGCTTCATCATGCCGGTTTCAACGTCACCGTCCGCACCACCCGTGGTGAAGACATCGACGCCGCCTGTGGTCAATTGGTAGGGCAGGTGCTGGATCGCACCCGTCGCAGCGAACGTTATATCGCCGTGCGTGAATTGAACGCCGACAGCGATGTTGCTTCGAGCACTGCGAACAACAATTAAGAGAGGATCTCTATGTCCCTGCGCTTTGCGCTGCTTTTGCTGTTGGCCAGCCTGTGTGCTGGCTGCGTGCTTTCGGGTGATTACAACCCGATGAAGACCAGCAAGGGCCGTGATCAAGCGCGTGAGGCATACGTGCAGCTCGGTATCGGGTATTTGCAACAAGGCATGACCGAGCGCGCCAAGGTTCCGCTGAGAAAAGCCCTGGAACTCGATGGCTCCGACCCGGATGCCAATGCGGCGCTGGGGCTGGTGTTCCAGGCCGAGATGGAGCCGGAGCTGGCCGACGAGCATTTTCGCAAGGCACTGTCTTCCCGTCCGGGCGACGCACGAATCCTCAATAATTACGGCAGTTTTCTTTTCGAGCAGAAACGTTACAAGGAAGCCTACGAGCGCTTTGAACAAGCCGCTGCCGATACGCTGTACCCTGAACGTTCGCGGGTGTTCGAGAACCTGGGCATGACCGCTGCGATGCTCGGCCAGCGTGATCTGGCCCAGCAGCAACTGGAAAAAGCCCTGCGCCTGAACCGGCAACAACCTCGTGCATTGCTGGAAATGGCTGAGTTGTCTTACGAAGACAGGCATTATGTGCCCGCGCGAGATTATTACGACCGTTTCAGCCAGCTCTCCGAGCAAAATGCACGTAGTCTATTGCTCGGCGTTCGGCTGGCAAAAGTGTTCGAAGATCGCGACAAGGCTGCAAGTAAAGGCCTGCAACTAAAAAGACTCTATCCCGGTACGCCGGAATATCAGCAATACCTGTCGGAGCAATGATGAAAGCGGCGCATCCCGAAGTTGTAGCAGCGAATCGCGTTAACCCTGGTGAGACTTTGCGCCAGGCCCGCGAAAGCAATGGCTGGTCGCTGGCCGAAGTGGCCCTCAAGCTCAACCTCACCACCACTTCCTTGAGCAATCTGGAAGCCGGCGCGTTCGACAAGCTGCCCGGGCATACCTTTGCCCGTGGTTACATTCGCGCCTACGCCAAGTTGCTCGGTATGGACCAGGCCGTTCTGGTCCAGCAATTCGATCAATCCACCGGCACCGACTCCCAGGGCAGCAATGTTCACAGCCTGGGTCGTATTGAAGAGCCGGTCCGGGTTTCCCACACCATTTTGCGAATCGTCAGCCTGCTGTTGCTGGTTGCGGTGATCGGTGGCGGTTTCGTCTGGTGGCAGGATCAGACCTCGATGCGCACCAAGGACCTGATCGGTCTGGCACCAGAACACGTAGAAGTCGAAGGTGCCGACGGTACCACTCAGATTCATCCGCTGGACGAGCCGGAAGACCAGGCCGTCGCGGAAGGTCAGACCGAAGGCGGCACGGCTCTCGCGCTGCCACAGGCCGAGGCTCCGGCTGAAGCACCGGAACAGGCTCAAGTGACTGCGCCAGTTGCCCCGGCAGCGCCGACCACGCCAGCCGCACCCGCGCATACCCCTGCGCCCGTTGTCGCAGCGCCGGTGACCCCGGCAGCTCCGGCTCCGGCAGCGCCTGCCGCCCCGGTCCCTGCGGTGACTGCACCGGTAGCCGCTGCGGCTCCTGCTCCAGCGCCAGCCGCACCGGTGGCCGGTCAGGGCCAGGTTCAGGTGCAGTTCACCTCCGATTGCTGGACGCAAGTGACCGACGGTAGTGGCAAGGTGCTGTTCAGCGGTCTCAAACGCAAAGGCGACAGCCTGGCAGTCAATGGCAAACCACCGTTTTCCGTACGCCTGGGCTTTGCCCGCGGCGCTCAGGTCAGCTACAACGGCCAGCCAGTCGATGTCGCTCCGTTCACCAGTGGCGAGACTGCTCGCCTGAAGTTGGGTCAATAAGTCATGCACGGCGAATCTCCAATCAAACGTCGCGAATCCCGCAAAATCTGGGTCGGTAACGTGCCTGTTGGCGGCGATGCGCCTATCGCTGTGCAGAGCATGACCAACAGCGACACCAACGATGTCGCGGCCACGGTCGCGCAAATAAATCGCCTGGAAGCGGCCGGCGTCGATATCGTGCGGGTTTCCGTACCGGACATGGACGCCGCCGAGGCCTTCGGCAAGATCAAGCAACTGGTCAAAGTCCCCTTGGTTGCCGACATTCACTTCGACTACCGCATCGCATTGCGCGTCGCCGAGCTGGGTGTCGATTGCCTGCGGATCAACCCGGGCAACATCGGACGCGAAGACCGCGTGCGCGCGGTGGTCGATGCCGCCCGTGACCGCGGGATCCCGATCCGTATCGGTGTGAACGCCGGTTCCCTGGAAAAAGACCTGCAGAAGAAATACGGCGAGCCCACGCCTGCTGCGCTGGTCGAGTCTGCCTTGCGTCACGTCGAGCACCTTGAACGCCTGAACTTCCAGGACTTCAAGGTCAGCGTGAAAGCCTCCGACGTGTTCATGGCCGTCGAAGCGTACCGCCTGCTGGCCAAGGAAATCGTCCAGCCACTGCACCTGGGCATCACCGAAGCCGGTGGTTTGCGTTCCGGCACGGTGAAATCTGCCGTCGGCCTCGGTATGCTGCTCGCCGAAGGGATTGGCGATACTATCCGCATCTCGTTGGCGGCCGACCCGGTCGAGGAAGTGAAAGTCGGCTACGACATTCTCAAATCCCTGCACCTGCGTTCCCGTGGCATCAACTTCATCGCCTGCCCGAGCTGCTCGCGGCAGAACTTCGATGTGGTCAAGACCATGAACGAGCTGGAAGGGCGCCTCGAGGATTTGCTGGTGCCGCTGGATGTCGCGGTCATCGGTTGCGTGGTCAACGGCCCGGGCGAAGCCAAGGAAGCCCATATTGGCTTGACCGGCGGCACGCCAAACCTGATTTACATCGACGGCAAGCCGTCACAGAAACTGACGAATGACAATCTGGTGGATGAGCTTGAACGCTTGATCCGTCAGAAAGCGGCCGAAAAGGTCGAAGCTGACGCTGCCGTAATTGCGCGCGGCTGAACCTGACCGAAGAGCCGAACGAATTTAAGGATTTAAAGTGAGCAAGTCTCTGCAAGCCATTCGTGGCATGAACGACATCCTGCCCGAACAGACCCCCCTGTGGCGTCATTTCGAAGGCACCGTTTCGCGCCTGCTGGATAACTACGGTTACAAGCAGATCCGCATGCCGATCGTCGAGTTCACCGAGCTGTTCAAGCGCTCCATCGGTGAAGTGACCGACATCGTCGAAAAAGAGATGTACACCTTCGACGACCGCAACGGCGACTCCCTGACCCTGCGCCCCGAAGGCACGGCGGCCTGTGTGCGCGCGGTGCTGGAGCACGGCATTACCGGTGGTGGCCAGGTTCAGAAACTCTGGTACATCGGCCCGATGTTCCGCCACGAGCGTCCGCAGAAAGGTCGTTATCGCCAGTTCCACCAGATCGGTGTCGAAGTGTTCAACCTCGACGGTCCGGACATCGACGCCGAACTGATCGTGCTGACCTGGCGCCTGTGGGGCGAACTGGGCATCCGCGATGCGGTAAAACTCGAGCTCAACAGCCTGGGAACCAGCGAATCCCGCGGTCGTTATCGCGAAGCGCTGGTCGAATACCTCTCGGCGCACATGGACAAGCTCGACGAAGACAGCCAGCGTCGCCTGAAAACCAACCCGCTGCGGGTTCTTGATACCAAGAACGCCGACACCCAGGCGGTATTGGTCGATGCGCCGAAGATGGCCGACTACCTCGACGAAGAATCCCGCGTGCACTTCGAGGGCCTCAAGGCTCGCCTGGATGCCGCCGGCATTCCTTACGTGATCAACCCGAAGCTGGTTCGCGGGCTGGATTACTACAGCAAGACCGTTTTCGAATGGGTCACCGACAAGCTCGGCGCCCAGGGCACCGTGTGTGCCGGTGGCCGTTACGACGGCCTGGTGGAGCAAATGGGCGGCAAGCCAACCGCCGGCGTTGGTTTTGCCATGGGCATCGAACGCCTGGTGCTGTTGCTGGAAACCCTGGAGCAGATTCCGGAGGAGATCTCCCGGCAGGTTGACGTCTACCTCTGCGCCTTCGGTGAAGCCGCCGAACTCGCCGGGCTGACCCTGGCGGAGCGCGTTCGTGACCAGTTGCCCAACCTGCGCCTGCAAGTGAATGCTGGCGCCGGCAGTTTCAAAAGCCAGTTCAAGAAGGCCGACAAGAGCGGTGCGTTGTACGCGCTGATCCTCGGTGACGACGAAATGGCCCAGCAAGTGGTAGGTTTCAAACCCCTGCGTGGCCAGGGCGAACAACAAAGCATTGCCTGGGATGCGCTTGCAGCGCACCTGGCCACCTGCGTCGTGCAGGGTTGAAGCTGTCTAAACAGCCGAATTAGCGATTAAGGAGTATTGGGGTGTCGAGTACCGAAGACGAACATGTGGCGGAATTGAAGGAATGGTGGTCACGCAACGGTAAGCCCCTGGTTACTGGCGGCCTGTTGGCGCTGGTCATCGTGTTCGGCTGGCAGGCGTTCCACAAGTATCAGAGCAATCAGTCGCAAGGCGCCTCGATTCTCTATCAGCAATTGCTCGAGACCACGCTGACACCTGACGGCAAGCCTGATGCGGCCCGTGTTTCGGACCTGGCCGGCAAGCTCAACAGCGAGTATGGCGGCAGCGCCTACGCGCAGTACGGCAGCCTGTTCGTGGCCAAGGTAGCGGTCGACAGCGGCAAGCTGGACGACGCCGCCACCGAACTCAAGGCCATCGTCGCCAAACCGGCCAACCCGGCGCTGGGCGAAATCGCCCGTCAGCGTCTGGCCCAGGTACTCGGCGCGCAGAACAAGGCCGACGAAGCACTGAAGTTGCTCGAAGGCGATGCCGACAAGGCATTCCTGGCCACTCGCGAAGAACTCAAGGGCGACCTGCTGGTGCAGTTGGGTCGTACCGACGAGGCGAGCGCGGCGTATCAAAAAGCCAAGGCGGCACTGTCGGATGAAGCGGCGGTCGGTGGCCTGCAAATCAAGCTGGACGACCTGGCCAAAGGGGATGCGTGACGTGATTCGTTGGAAACATGCAGCATTGCTGGCCTTGGCCATTTTGGCCGCGGGTTGCAGCAGCAACAGCAAAAAAGAACTGCCTCCGGCCGAACTGGTCGACTTCAAGGAAGAAGTGGTTCTGCACAAGCAGTGGAGTCGTTCGATCGGTGACGGTCAGGGCGAAACCTACAACATGCTGGTTCCGGCTATCGATGGCGATACCATCTATGCCGCCGACGTCACTGGCGTGTTGATGGCGATGGATCGCCACACGGGCGACGTCAAATGGAAGAAAGACCTCGAGCTGCCTGTTTCCGGTGCTGTCGGCGTTGGTTACGGTCTGGTCACGATCGGTACGATCAAGGGTGAAATCGTCGCCCTGGACGCGATCAACGGCGAAGAAAAATGGCGCGCTCGCGTGTCCAGCGAAGTGCTGGCACCGCCAGCCAACAACGGTGACGTTGTGGTGGTCCAGACCCAGGACGATCGTCTGATCGGCCTGGACGCCTCCACCGGTAATCGTCGCTGGATCTATGACAGCACGCCTGCAGTTCTGACCCTGCGGGGCACCAGTGCGCCGATCGTGACCAACCGCCTCGCGGTGGCTGGCCTGTCGACCGGTAAAGTGGTTGCCGTGGACATCACCAACGGCGTACCGGTGTGGGAACAGCGCGTAGCGATCCCGCAAGGTCGTTCGGAGCTGGAGCGCGTGGTCGATATCGACGGTGGCTTGCTGCTGTCGGGCGAGACGCTGTATGTCGCCAGCTATCAGGGGCGCGTTGCCGCTCTGGACCTGCAAAGCGGCCGTCAGCTCTGGCAGCGTGATGCTTCCAGCTACGCCGGTGTCGCCCAGGGCTTTGGCACCGTTTATGTAAGCCTGTCTTCGGGTACCGTTGAAGGCGTCGACGAGCGTTCCACCACAGCCTTGTGGAGCAACGATTCGCTGGCCCGTCGTCAACTGTCGGCCCCGGAAGTGTTCTCCAGCTACGTTGCAGTCGGTGACCTGGAAGGTTACCTGCACCTGCTGAGTCAGGTGGACGGTCGATTCGTCGGCCGCGAGCGCATCGACAGCGACGGCCTGCGTGCCCGTCCGCTGGTGGTGGGTGACACGATTTATGTGTATGGCAACAGCGGCAAACTGGAAGCCCTGACCATAAAGTAACGACTATGCTTGGGTTTTAACCCCCAAGCGGCTTCACCGTTTGTAGGACTGTAGGAGCGAGCTCGCTCGCGATGGACGTTAACGATGACGTTGGCGGCCTGAATAAACGCGGTGTCTTGGCGTTTTTCGCGAGCAGGCTCGCTCCTACAAATGACAACGTGATTGCCCCGAGCACCAGCCGCTGCCTCGCAGCGGCTTTTGTATTTTCTGAAATAACGAAGTGGAGAGCCGCATGGTTCCCGTAATCGCCCTGGTGGGCCGACCGAACGTCGGCAAGTCCACCTTGTTCAACCGCCTGACCAGGACTCGTGACGCCATCGTCGGCGACTTGTCCGGTCTGACCCGTGATCGCCAGTACGGTGAGGCCAAGTGGCAAGGGCGTTCCTACATTCTGATCGACACCGGCGGTATCTCCGGTGACGAGCATGGTATGGACGAAAAGATGGCCGAGCAGTCGCTGCTGGCCATCGAAGAAGCCGATGTCGTTCTGTTCCTGGTAGATGCCAAGGCCGGTTTTACCGCCGCCGACCAGATGATCGCCGAGCATTTGCGCAAACGTAACAAGCGTTCCCACGTGGTCGCCAACAAGGTCGACAACATCGACCCGGAAATGGCCCGCGCCGAATTCGCCCCGTTGGGCATGGGCCATGCGATCCCGATCGCCGGTGCCCACGGCCGTGGTATCACCCAGTTGCTGGAAGCGGCACTGAGTGAATTCCCGCGTGACGAAGACGAGCCGCAGGAAGGCGAAGAGGAAGAGGTCGTCGCCGAAGGCGAGGAAGCCAAGCGCATTCCTGGCCCAAGCGAAAAAGACGGGATCAAGATCGCGATCATCGGCCGTCCGAACGTCGGCAAGTCGACCCTGGTCAACCGCATGCTCGGTGAAGACCGGGTCATCGTCTATGACCAACCCGGCACCACCCGCGACAGTATCTACATCCCGTTCGAACGTAACGACGAGAAGTACACGCTGATCGACACCGCCGGTGTGCGCAAGCGCGGCAAGATCCACGAAGAAGTCGAAAAGTTCTCCGTGGTCAAAACCCTGCAGGCGATCAAGGACGCCAACGTGGTGATCTTCGTGATGGACGCCCGCGAAGGTGTGGTCGATCACGACCTCAACCTGTTGGGCTTCGCCATTGAATCGGGTCGTGCGCTGGTCATCGCGATCAACAAGTGGGACGGCATGACGCCGAGCGAGCGCGACTTCGTGAAGGTCGAGCTGCAACGTCGGCTGTTCTTCGTTGACTACGCCGATATCCACTTCATCTCGGCCCTGCACGGCACCGGCGTGGGCAACCTCTACGCGTCGGTACAAAACTCGTTCAAGTCCGCGGTTACCCGTTGGCCGACCAGCCGCCTGACCCAGATCCTCGAAGACGCGGTCAGCGAGCACCAGCCGCCGATGGTCAACAGCCGCCGGATCAAGCTGCGTTATGCCCACCTCGGTGGTGCAAACCCGCCAATCATCGTGATCCACGGCAACCAGATCGAGAAGGTGCCGAAGTCCTACGTGCGCTACCTGGAAAACACTTACCGCCGTGTCCTGAAGCTGGTCGGTACGCCGATCCGCATCGAGTTCAAGGGTGGCGAGAACCCGTACGAAGGCAACAAGAACACGCTCACCGACCGTCAGGTCAACAAGAAGCGTCGTTTGATGTCGCACCACAAGAAAGCCGACAAAAAGCGCCGCGACAAGCGCTGAGTCCAAGCCCCCATACTGTCTTGTGTGGGGGCTTGTTGTGGCGAGGGGGCTTGCCCCCGTTCGGTTGCGCAGCAGCCGCAATACCTGTAAGTGCGGTCTGCCAGACACACCGAGAATGCAGGATTGGGGTCGCTTCGCGACCCAACGCGGGCAAGCCCGCTCGCCACAAGGTACGGTGTTGATCAATTGAAAAAGGGCGTCTTTAAGGCGCCCTTTTTCATGCCTGCCGTTTGGGCTATCCTCGGACTCCCCCGCGCCGCCGTAGAGCCGGGTGTAGAGCAGGGAACCACCGATGATCACCAGCAAGCTGCCGAATGTCGGCATCACCATCTTCACGCAGATGTCTCAGCTCGCGGCACAGACCGGCGCGCTCAATCTGTCCCAGGGCTTTCCCGATTTCGCGGCCCCGCAGGCCCTGTGCGATGCGGTTGGCCGGCATATCGCCAGTGGCCACAACCAGTATTCGCCGATGACCGGGCTGCCGGTGTTGCGTCAGCAGATTGCGGTGAAGATCGCCCGCAGCTACGGCACGCAGGTGGATGCGGATACCGAAGTGACGGTCACCCCAGGCGCGACCGAAGCGATTTTCTGTGCCATTCAGGCGGTTATCCACAGCGGCGACGAAGTCATCGTGTTTGACCCGGCATACGACAGCTACGAGCCCTCGGTAGAGCTGGCCGGCGGTCGTTGCGTGCACGTACAGCTGGGCTTGAACGATTTCAGTATCGACTTCGAGAGGCTTGCCCAGGCACTAAGCCCGCGCACGCGGATGATCATTCTCAACTCCCCGCACAACCCCAGTGGCGCATTGATCAGTCGTGCCGAACTCGATCAGTTGGCCGCCTTGATCCGCGATCGCGACATCTATCTGATCAGCGACGAAGTCTACGAACACCTGGTGTACGACGGCGTGCCCCATGTCAGCGTGCTGGCCCATGAAGAGCTGTATCAGCGTGCTTTCGTGGTCAGCTCGTTCGGCAAGACCTACCACGTCACCGGCTGGAAAACCGGCTATGTGGTCGCACCGCCGGCCCTGACGGCGGAGTTGCGCAAGGTGCACCAGTACGTCAATTTCTGTGGTGTGACGCCGCTGCAATATGCCTTGGCCGATTTTATGGCCGAGCACCCTGAGCACGTCGAAGAGCTGCCGGACTTCTATCAGGCCAAGCGTGATCTGTTCTGCGATCTGCTGGCGCCGTCGCGTTTCAGTTTCACTCGGGTTTCCGGCACCTATTTCCAGTTGGTCGATTACTCGCAGATCCGCCCGGACCTCAATGATGTCGAGATGGCCCTGTGGATGACTCGCGAGCATGGTGTGGCCAGTATCCCGATCTCGGTGTTCTACCAGACACCGCCTGAAGGGCAGCGCCTGGTGCGGCTGTGCTTTGCCAAGCGTGAGGAGACCCTGCGAGAAGCGGCGGAAAAACTATGCGTGATCTGAGTGCATTGCCGAACCTGACCGTGGCGCTGATCCAGACATCCCTGGCCTGGCACGACCGTCAGGCCAACCTGGAGCATTTCGAGCCATTGCTGGAGCAGGCTCGCGGCGCTGACCTGATCATTCTGCCGGAGATGTTCACCACCGGTTTTTCCATGGAGTCCGAGACCCTCGCGGAATCGGAAAACGGCCCCACCAGCAAGTGGCTGCGGGTTCAGGCGGCAAGACTTGATGCCGTGATTACCGGCAGCGTGATCATCCAGGCCGCCGACGGCAGTCACCGCAATCGCCTGTTGTGGGCACGCCCGGATGGCGAGGTGCTGCATTACGACAAGCGTCACCTGTTCCGCATGGCCGGTGAGCATAACCACTACACCCCGGGCGAGCGTCAGGTGCAGTTTGAGTTAAAGGGCTGGCGCGTGCGGCCGCTGATTTGCTACGACTTGCGCTTCCCGGTGTGGAGTCGTGATGCTCAGGACACGGATCTGCTGCTGTACACCGCGAACTGGCCGGGTGCGCGGCGCCAGCACTGGAACCGCCTGTTGCCGGCGCGGGCGATCGAGAACCTGTGCTATGTGGCGGCAGTCAATCGCGTTGGCACCGATGGCAAAGGCTTTGCCTATACCGGTGACAGCCAGGTGCTGGATTTCCAGGGTGAGACGTTGCTCAGTGCGGGGGAGGCTGACGGGGTGTTCAAGGTGACGCTGGATGCGGCAGAGCTGGCCGCGTATCGGCAGCGGTTTCCGGCGAATCTGGATGCCGATACCTTCGAGTTCACCTGAAATTTTTTCTGTCTGACGGGGCCCCATCGCGAGCAAGCTCGCTCCCACAGTGGTTAGTGTGAACACGGACAATGTGGGAGCGAGCTTGCTCGCGATGGGGCCGGGACAAACAACACAAAAACGGACAGGCAAACAAAAGGCCCCGAGGTGCAAACCCCGGGGCCTTTTGCATTTCAGCGAAGGCCGATTACGCCGCTTTCGCTTCCGGCTGGCTCAGCGAACGGTTCAGCGCGCTGAACAGGGCCTTGAAGCTGGCGGTGGTGATGTTTTCATCGATGCCGACGCCGTGCACCGCACGTTCGCCGTTCACGCGCAGTTCAATGTAGGCCGCGGCCTTGGCATTGGTGCCCGCGCCAATGGCGTGCTCGTTGTAGTCCATGATCTCCACCGGGATCGGCAGACCGGCCACCAGTGCTTCCAGGGCTCCGTTGCCCTTGCCGCGCCAGTGCAGGTTGGTCTCGCCCTGGCCTTTGCTGGCCACTTCCACTTCGACGGCGCTGTGACCGTTTTCTTCCTGCAGGCGATGGCTGACCAGCGCGTACGGGGTGTTGGCCTGCAAGTACTCGCTGTGCAGCAGTGCGTGGATTTGCTGGGCGGTCATCTCAAGGCCCAGGCGGTCGGTTTCACGCTGCACGACCTGGCTGAATTCGATCTGCATGCGACGTGGCAGGCTGATGCCGTATTCCTGCTCCAGGAGGTAGGCGATACCGCCCTTGCCCGACTGGCTGTTGACGCGGATGACCGCCTCGTAGCTGCGGCCGATGTCAGCCGGGTCGATCGGCAGGTACGGCACTTCCCACAAGGCATCGGATTTCTGCTGGGCGAAGCCCTTGCGGATCGCGTCCTGGTGCGAGCCGGAGAACGCGGTATGCACCAGGTCGCCGACGTACGGGTGACGCGGGTGTACCTGGATCTGGTTGCACTCTTCGACGACTTTGCGCACGCCGTCGATGTCGGAGAAGTCCAGCTCAGGGTTCACGCCCTGGGTGTAGAGGTTCAGGGCCACGGTCACCAGGTCGACGTTGCCGGTACGCTCGCCGTTGCCGAACAGGCAGCCTTCGACACGGTCGGCGCCGGCCATCAGGCCCAGTTCGGTGGCAGCAACGCCAGTGCCACGGTCGTTGTGGGTGTGCAGGCTGATGATCACGCTGTCACGACGGTTAATGTGGCGGCCGAACCATTCGATCTGGTCGGCATAGATGTTCGGGGTCGCGCATTCGACGGTGGCCGGCAGGTTGAGGATCATCTTGTGCTCGGGCGTCGGGTTCCAGACCTCGATGACCGCGTCGCAGACTTCCTTGGCGAACTCCAGTTCGGTGGCGCTGAAGGTCTCCGGCGAGTATTCGAAGGTCCACTCGGTGTCCGGCTGCATCGCTGCGTATTTGACGAACAGCTTGGCGGCGTTCACGGCGATGGCCTTGATCCCGTCCTTGTCCTGGTTGAAGACAATGCGGCGGAAGGAAGGAGAGGTCGCGTTGTACAGGTGAACGATGGCTTTCTTCGCGCCGCGCAGGGATTCGAAGGTGCGCTCGATCAGGTCTTCACGGCCCTGGGTCAGCACCTGGATGGTGGTGTCGTCCGGGATGTGGTTGCCTTCGATCAGGGTACGGACGAAGTCGAAGTCGGTTTGCGAAGCGGCCGGGAACGATGCTTCGATTTCCTTCACGCCGACCTGCACCAGGGTTTTCCAGAAGCGCAGCTTCTTGACGGCGTCCATCGGCTCGATCAGCGACTGGTTGCCGTCGCGCAGGTCGGAACTGCACCAGATCGGTGCGGCGGTGATGGTTTTCGATGGCCAGGTGCGGTCCGGAATGTCGATGGTCGGGAACGCGCGGTATTTCGAAGACGGGTCTTTGAGCATGCTCATCGGGAAATCCTTATTGTGTGGGCCGAAAAAAGGCGGCCTGCCGGTGGATCAAAAGTTCTTGGACTAACGCTTGGGACGAGGCACCACGATTCAGCCCGGCAGTCGTGCACTGACAAGGCACAGGCTGCTGTGCTGACGGAGCTGAATGAGGGTGTGAGAGGTTTTCATGCCTTCAACCCTAACCGCGGGGGGGAAGGATGGCAAGCAGTCGAAAAAAATTGAGAGGAATACTCGTGAGCGAGTGTTTATCGAGATTTTATTGCTTCAAATGGTTGCGATGATCTTGTTTTTTGCGCGAGGTTCAGGCGGCGCGCAATTGGTGTGGGGCATGGCTGGACGACTTTCGGTGCCTGTGAAATTGCCATCGCGAGCAAGCTCGCTCCCACATTGGATCTGCGTGAACACGGACACTGTGGGAGCGAGCTTGCTCGCGATGGCGTCAGCTGCCTTACGCAATAATCAAGGTTGAAACGCACCAATGAAGATGGCCGGATCCACTCGCGCATCGTTCAGGCTGACGTTCCAGTGCATATGCGGTCCGGTCGCCCGACCAGTCGCCCCGACCTTGCCAACCACACCACCCCGGGCCAGCTGTTGCCCCACCTTCACGTCGATTTTCGACATGTGGCAGAACATGCTGATAAAGCCCTGACCATGGTCGACGAACACCGTATTGCCATTGAAGAAGTAGTTGCCGATCAGGATCACCTTGCCCGCGGCCGGTGTCTTGATCGGCGTGCCGGCGCCCACCGCGAAATCCAGGCCCGAATGAGGATTACGCTCCTCACCGTTGAAGAAGCGGCGCACGCCGAACTTGCTCGACAGCGGCCCGTTCACCGGTTTGTCCAGCAGCAGGTTGCTTGGCGTACTGGGGCTGAACGTGCGGTAAGCGGCAATCTGCTCGGCCAGTTCACGCTCGATGCGCTTGAGATTTTCCGGGTCCGGATTGACCTGCTGGGTGTTCTTCAGGGTGATGCGCTGTTCCGGGTATTTCTTGTTGCCAACCGTAAAGTTCAGATTGCGACCACCGCTGCTGATCGATTGGGCCCCCGGCTTGACCGTCAGCGGCACGCCGACGATGGCCAGCCAGTTGTTCTGCTCCTTCACGACCAGCACGGGTTTGCCTTGATAACTGGCTTTTGGCGCCTGGGCGGACGGGCCCAGATCCACCACCGCCACGCCGCCCGGCACCGGTTTGTTCAACAGGCGGGTGATGTAGCTGTCGGCGTGGGCGTTGAAGGTCAGGAGCAGCAACAGCAATGGAGCCAGGAAACGCGGCATGGATCAGTCCAGTAAAGAAAGGGTGACAGGTGTCAGGTGGTTGTCTTCGACCCGTACTTGCAGTTCGCCTTCGCCCAGCTTGGCTTTCAGGCGCTGGCCGGTGTGGGTTTGCGCGGCGTTGCGGATCGCATTGCCGCGCTCGTCCAGCAGGATGCTGTAGCCACGGCCGAGGGTCGCCAGCGGGCTGACCACATGCAGGGTCTGCATCTGGCTGTGCAATTGCAGGCGACGGTTCTTCAGCCCTTCGCGGATGGCGCGCGGCAGGCGTTCGGCCAGGCTGTCGAGGCGCTGGCGCAACATTGCCAGTTGCCGGCCCGGATGTTGTGCAGCCAGGCGGGTTTCCAGGCGGATCAAGCGTTCGCGACGGGTGTTGAGGCTACGCTCGAACGCGCGGCGCATGCGCATGTCCAGGTCATCCAGGCGTTGCGCTTGCTGGCGCAGGCGCTCGCCGGGATGACGCAGGCGGCGAGAGATACCTTCCAGGCGCAGGCGGTCGCGCATCAAGCGGTCACGCATGCGCATCACCAGCCGACGGTGCAGGCTCTCGACCCGACGCACCAGGTCACTGGAGTCCGGTGCCAGCAATTCGGCGGCAGCGGAAGGGGTGGGCGCGCGTACATCGGCCACGAAGTCGCTGATCGACACGTCGGTTTCATGGCCGACCGCGCTGACAATCGGCGTCACGCAAGCGTCCACGGCGCGGGCCACGGCTTCTTCGTTGAAACACCAGAGGTCTTCCAGCGAACCGCCGCCCCGGGCCAGGATCAGGGCGTCGAAACCGCGGGCATCCGCCAGTTTCAGCGCGCGAACAATCTGTGCGGTGGCTTCGCGGCCCTGTACGGCGGTGGGGATCAGCGTCAACTGCACCTGCGGTGCGCGACGGCGGAACACGCTGATGATGTCGCGGATCACCGCCCCGGTGGGCGAACTGATGATGCCGATGCGTTGCGGATGCGCCGGTAGCGGGACCTTGCGCTCGGCACTGAACAGGCCTTCGGCGCTGAGCTTATCCTTGAGTGCATCGAAGGCCAGGCGCAAGGCGCCATCGCCGGCCGGCTCCACGGTGTCGAGGATCAGTTGATAGTCACCACGCCCCTCGAACAACGAGACCTTGCCGCGCACTTTGACCGCCAGCCCGTCCTTCAAGGCCTGACGAACCCGTGCTGCGTTCTGCCGGAACAGCGCGCAACGCACCTGGGCGCCGCTGTCCTTGAGGGTGAAATACACGTGGCCGGACGCCGGGCGGGCGAGGTTGGAGATTTCGCCCTCTACCCAGATGTTGCTGAACACGTCTTCGAGCAACACTCGCGCGCGGCCGTTGAGCTGGCTGACGGTCAGGACTTCGCGGTCCAGGCCGAGTCTTGCAAAGGGATCTTTAATCATGGGGCGCAGTTTAAAGGCATTCTTCAAGTGAATGCACGACCCCTATATGACGAAATGCTCGAGGAACTGTTGAACCAGTGCTGTGGGGTGTTTGCGGTACGCCAGAGCGACGCAGCTATGGCTGCCGGGGTCTGCCAAAGGCAGGAAATGAACGTTGGGCGGCGCAATGTCTTGCATCGATTCCGGCAAGAGGGCGATACCAAATCCCGCCTGGATCAGTTGCAGTTGCGTGGTTTTACGCGAAATTACCCGAGCTGCTTTGGGAAAGAAGCCTTGGCGCATGCACAACTCGGCAGAAAGGTAGCTTAGACCGCCTCGCTGGGGATGAGGGATGGAAATAAACGCTTCGTCGCGTAGCTGCCCCAGGTTGATCTTCTGCCCGGATTTGTCCCTCGCCAGCCAGTGATCGGGTGGGACTGCCACCAGCAAAGGTTCGTCGTACAGCGGGTCGATCTGCACCTCTTCACACTGACGCAGCACTGGCAGGCGCAATAGGCCGATGTCCAGTCGGCCGTCTGCCAACTCTTGCAGCTGCGCCTCGGAAGACAACTGAGCGATGTCCATGGACACGCCGGGATTATGTTCGAGATAACGGCCGACGCTGCGCAGCAGTCGGCCGCTCATGGGCACAGTGCTGGAATGGCTCAAACGTAAGGTGCCGTGCTGACCTTTGCCGATCCTGGTGGCCGTCTCGCTGGCTTTGATCAGCTCGCTCAACAGGTTTTTGGCGCGGGGTAAGAAAGCCTCACCCGCTGGAGTGAGCTGGGGCCGCCGCGCAGTACGTTCGAAAAGTGGGGTTTGCAGGTGGACTTCCATGTCCTTGATTTGCCGGCTCAGGGCCGATTGGGCGATGAACAGGCGCTCGGCTGCGGCGCCGAAGCTGCCGCATTCAGCGATTTCAACGAAGTAACGCAGTTGCCGGGTTGAAAGCACAAGGCATGCCTTTTTGAGATGGGTTAGTGGCTTTGATGATATTAGTCGCAACGCTCGGCGATGGCTAAAGTCAGCGAACTTAAAGTAGAGGAACGCTGCAATGAGCGTATTGACGTTGTTGAACCAATGGCCTTTCAGCGCCATGGACTGGCTGGTCATCGGCGCGGGCATCGCCCTGGCTTACATTGTGTTCGGCATCGCCGGGTTCGGTACGGCGTTGATCGCCGGGCCGATTCTGATTCTGTTCATGCCGCTCTCCAAGATCGTGCCGTTGCTGGTGCTGCTCGATTTTGTCGCGGCATTCGGCAACCTGTTGCCTTCGCGGCGGGATGTCGCCCGGCCGGAGCTGTTGCGGCTGTTGCCCTGCATGGCGGTGGGCTGCACGCTGGGGGTGATTTTCCTGCTGAACCTCAAGTCCGATCTGTTGCTGCTGCTGATGGGGCTGTTTATCAGCGCCTATGCGATCTACAGCCTGTGGGTCAAAACCCGCCCGGCGCAGTTGTCTGCCGTGTGGGCTCTGCCGATGGGGGCGGTGGGCGGGATGTTTGGCGCGTTGTTTGGCAGCGGCGGCTTTCTCTATGCGATTTATCTGAACAGTCGGTTGCCCAAGGATGCGGCAAGGGCGACCCAGAGTGCGCTGATCAGTTGCAGCACGGTGGTCCGTTTGAGTCTGTTTGCTATTGCCGGGGTGTATGCCGATTTGCCGTTGCTGGTGTTGGCGGTGTGTCTGTTGCCGGCCATGGCGCTGGGGTTGTGGATCGGGCGGCGCCTGACTATGCGGATGTCTCGCGAGGCGTTCGTGCGCCTGGTGACGTGGCTGGTGCTGGCCAGTGGGATTGCGTTGATCGGGCGCTATCTCAGCACCTGAAGATTCAACCTGTGGCGGGGGCTTTTTGTGGGAGCGAGCTTGCTCGCGATGAGGGCGTCACATTCAACATTGATGTGTCTGTTCGACCGCTATCGCGAGCAAGCTCGCTCCCACAGAAGAGCCCTCGCCGCAAGTTGTTCAGTCGTTGTACTGGCTCAACAACCGCTCCAGTCGTGCACTGAGGCGGCGTTTGATTTCGGTCTCGATGTGCGGGGCGAAATCGTCGATCACGTCTTGCATGATCAACTGCGCGGCAGCGCGCAGTTCGCTGTCCAGGTGCAACAGGTCATCCGGGTTCTTGCTGACGGCAGGCGCCGGCGCAGCCGTGATGACCGGTTCAACGATCGGGGCAGGGGGTGTCGGTTCGACGGGCGGCGAAGGCTCGCTGACGGCGTCGAACAACATGGGAATCTGTTCCTGATCGCCTTCCTCGACCGTGTCGGTCAGCAGGGGCGGTTGCAGGTTGTCATCGCCGAGCAATTGGCGGATCGACTCAAGGTCGTCCAGCAGGTGCGCGGACTGTTGCAGCGGTTTTGGAGTGTCCATTGGAAGGCTCAGAGTCGCTGTAAACGGTGATCTTGCAGAGGATAGCCCTGTTCGCGGTAGAAACGGAAACTCTCCCGCGCGGCCTGGCGAATCGTCGGGTCTTCCACCACCACTTCCGCCACGCGGGCGAAACGCTGGGCGAAGGCCGGGACTTTCAGGTCGAGATTGACCAGCAAGTCCTGATGCTGACCGCAATCGTCACCCACACCCAGGACAATAAGGCCATCCGGTTCGTTTTCGGCGGGGCCGTGGGGCACGAAGCTTTCACCCTTGAACGTCCAGAGGCGTGCGTCGAGATCGTTGCGTTGGGCGGCGTCGCTGCAATGCAGGTAGACACGGTGCCCCATGCGCCAGGCCTTTTCGGTTAGCTTGCAGGCGAAATCCAGGCGTGCCGAAGGATCGGCGCTGGGCAGGATATAGAAGTCGACTTTGGTCATTGCGGTTCCTGAGCCCTGGGGGGGGCACTGCCCGAAAGCAATGCCCCCAGGGTCATTGGTTTCAGGCTTTGGCGCGGTCCAGCAGGTATTGGGTCAGCAAAGGAACCGGACGGCCAGTGGCGCCCTTGTCCTTGCCGCCGCTGGTCCAGGCGGTGCCGGCAATGTCCAGGTGCGCCCAGTTCAGGTTCTTGGTGAAGCGCGACAGGAAGCAGGCGGCGGTGATGGTGCCGGCTTTCGGGCCGCCAATGTTGGCGATGTCGGCGAACGGGCTGTCCAGCTGTTCCTGGTACTCATCGAACAGCGGCAGTTGCCAGGCGCGGTCGTCGGCAGCCTTGCCGGCGCTCAGCAGTTGGCCGATCAGTTCGTCGTTGTTGCCCAGCAGGCCCGAGGTGTGGGAGCCCAGCGCAACGATGCAGGCGCCTGTCAGGGTGGCGATGTCGATCACGGCTTGTGGCTTGAAGCGCTCGGAGTAGGTCAGTGCGTCGCACAGCACCAGGCGGCCTTCGGCGTCGGTGTTGAGGATTTCGACGGTCTGGCCGCTCATGGTAGTGACGATATCGCCAGGACGCGAAGCGTTGCCGCTCGGCATGTTCTCGGCGCAGGCCAGGATGCACACCAGGTTGATCGGCAGCTTCAGTTCCAGCACGGCACGCAGGGTGCCGAACACGCTGGCGGCACCGCCCATGTCGTACTTCATTTCATCCATGCCGGCGCCTGGCTTGAGGCTGATGCCGCCGGTGTCGAAGGTGATGCCTTTACCGACCAGCGCATACGGCTTCTCGGATTTCTTGCCGCCGTTGTATTGCATGACGATCAGGCGTGGCGGCTGGGCGCTGCCCTGGCCTACGGCGTAGAACGAACCCATGCCCAGCGCCTTGATCTTCTTCTCGTCGAGGACTTCGACTTTCAGATCCTTGAATTCCTTGCCCAGGTCTTTCGCCTGCTCGCCGAGGAAAGTCGGGTGGCAGATGTTCGGCGGCAGGTTGCCCAGGTTACGGGTGAAGGCCATGCCGTTGGCGATGGCAGTGGCGTGGGTCACGGCGCGCTGCACTTCGGCCTGGGCGGCCTTGATGGTCAGCAGGGTGATTTTCTTCAGGGCGCGGGGTTCGGCTTTCTGGCTCTTGAACTGCTCGAAGCTGTATTCGCCGTCCACCAGGGTTTCAGCCAGCAGGCGGGTCTTGCCGTAGCTGTCGCGGCCTTTGACCACGATTTCGTCGAGAGCCAGTACCGCGTCGCTGCCGCCCAGGCCCTTCAGGGTGTTGAGGATGCCGGCGATGATCTTGCGGAACGGGCGGTCACCCAGTTCGTCGTCCTTGCCAACGCCCACCAGCAGCACGCGCTCGGCCTTGAGGTTCGGCAAGCTGTGCAGCAACAGGCTCTGGCCAACCTTGCCGGCCAGGTCGCCGCGCTTGAGCACTGCGCTGATCGCGCCGCCGCTCAGTTCGTCGAGTTGTTTGGCAACGGCACCGAGCTTGCGGCCTTCGCCGACGGAGACCACGAGAGTGGCGGTCTTCAACGTTTCCGGGTTGACGCTTTTTACAACCAGTTCCATGTCCGGGTCCCTGAATTGATGGTTATCACGCATGCACCCGACACCTTATGTGCGTCGATTGCTTATATAAAGAAAGGCGCCAGGATCGACCGGCGACAAAGGCCGCAGTTTGAACCTCGCTACCGGCGGCTGACAACCCTCGGTTGTACGATCTTCATGGAATTGACGGCCCTGTTGTAGGAGTGAGCCTGCTCGCGAAGAACCCGAGACCACCGCGGGGCTTCAGGCTCCCCGCGTTATCATTGACGACCATCGTCGGAACGCCGCCCGGAGCTGTCACGCCCCTACACCCTGCGCCCCAACGCATTGCGCAGTGACAGGCGCACCCAATCACAGGATAATGCGCCATCTTTTTTCGGCGGCTCTGTCTTGCGGGCCGTTCGATACGTTTGCTTGTTTGGCCGCCTTAGCCTGACAACCCTGGAGTGTCTGGTTTGATCGTCTTCCGTTATCTGTCCCGCGAAGTCCTGTTGACCTTGAGCGCCGTCAGCGCCGTGCTGCTGGTCATCATCATGAGCGGTCGCTTCATCAAATACCTCGCCCAGGCGGCCTCGGGCCTGCTGGATCCGGGGTCGCTGTTCCTGATCATGGGCTTTCGCCTGCCGGGGTTCCTCCAGTTGATCCTGCCGCTGGGGCTGTTTCTCGGGATCCTGTTGTCCTACGGGCGGCTGTACCTTGAAAGCGAAATGACCGTGCTCTCGGCTACCGGCATGAGCCAGCAGCGGCTGGTCTGGATGACGATGTTTCCTGCCACCCTGGTTGCACTCGTTGTCGCGTGGCTGAGCCTGAGCCTGGCGCCACAAGGGGCCAATCAGTTTCAGTTGCTGCTGAACAAGCAGGATGCCCTCACCGAATTCGATACCCTGGAGCCGGGGCGCTTCCAGTCCCTGCGTGACGGCACCCGGGTCACCTATACCGAGCGCATGTCGGATGATCGCGTGAACCTGGGCGGTGTGTTCATCTCGCAAAAGAACATCAGTTCCAACAACAAGGATCGCGGAATTTCTGTGCTGGTGGCGGAAAAGGGGCGTCAGGAAATTCGTCCGGACGGCAACCGCTATCTGATCCTGGACAACGGCTATCGTTATGACGGCAGTCCGGGTCAGGCCGACTACCGGGCGATCAAGTACGACGAGTACGGTGTATTGCTGCCAAAGCCGGAAGTCAGCGACGAAGTCACCGACCGTGACGCGATGCCGACCAGTATGTTGATCGGCAGTGAAGACATTCGCATGCGCGCCGAATTGCAATGGCGCATATCACTGCCGTTGCTGGTGTTCATCGTGACCTTGATGGCGGTGCCACTGTCGCGGGTCAACCCGCGTCAGGGTCGATTCCTCAAATTGCTGCCGGCGATTCTTCTCTATATGGCTTACCTGACCATTCTGATTGCCGCCCGTGGTGCCCTCGACAAGGGCAAGATCCCCGCAGTGTTGGGCTTGTGGTGGGTGCACGGGATTTTCCTGGCCATTGGGCTGGGCCTGCTCTATTGGGAACCCTTGCGCTTGATGAGGGCGAGTCGCCGCAGCGCGCTGGAGGTGGCCCGTGGTTAAGCTGGATCGCTACATTGGTAGCAGCGTGTTCATGGCGATTCTGGCGGTGCTCGGGATCATTCTTGGTCTGGCGACGCTGTTTGCCTTCATCGACGAGATGAGTGAAGTCAGCGACACCTACACCCTGGTCGATGCGCTGAGTTATGTGTTGTTGACCGCTCCGCGCCGGATGTACGAAATGCTGCCAATGGCCGCGCTGATCGGTTGCCTGATCGGCCTGGGCAGTCTGGCCAGCAACAGTGAATTGACGATCATGCGCGCCGCTGGCGTGTCGATCGGCCGGATCGTCTGGGCGGTCATGAAGCCGATGCTGGTATTGATGCTGGCCGGCTTGCTGATCGGCGAGTACGTCGCTCCGCCCGCTGAAACCACTGCGCAGGCCAATCGCTCGCTGGCCCAGGGCAGCGGCGATGCACAAAGCGCCAAGCACGGTTTGTGGCACCGCCAGGGCGATGAGTTCATTCACGTCAACTCGGTGCAGCCTAACGGCATCCTGTATGGCGTGACCCGCTACCGTTTCGACAACGAGCGGCACATGCTGTCGGCGAGTTTCGCCAAGCGCGCCGAGTTCGACACGGATCACTGGCAGTTGACGGACGTCACGACCACGCTGTTCCACGAGCGCAGCACTGAAGTGGTGTCGACCCCGGTCGAGCGTTGGGGCGTGGCCTTGAGTCCGCAATTGCTGAGCACGGTTATCATGGTGCCAGAGTCGCTGTCGATCAGCGGTCTGTGGGGTTATATCCACTACCTGGCAGACCAGGGGTTGAACAACAGCCGTTACTGGCTGGCATTTTGGGTCAAGGTGTTGCAACCGCTGGTGACCGCCGCCCTGGTGTTGATGGCGATTTCCTTCATCTTTGGTCCGCTGCGGTCGGTAACCCTGGGGCAACGGGTGTTCACCGGTGTGCTGGTGGGCTTCACCTTCCGCATCGTTCAGGATCTGCTGGGCCCTTCGAGCCAGGTGTTCGGCTTCCCACCATTGCTTTCGGTGTTGGTGCCGGCGGGTATTTGTGCCGTGGCCGGGCTCTGGCTGTTGCGCCGGGCCGGTTGATGGCGGGCTTTTTCCGAGCGCTTTGACGATAAAAAACGCCCTTGTCGCAAGACCGGGGCGTTTTTGTAGGTGCCGTCTGACCTGCGAACGTGACGCTTGTGCCGTGGATCAGGTACAATTCCCGGCTATTTTTCGGCGGGCTATGCCTGCAGCCTTTTTGAGTGTTGATCCGTGAGTGATTTGAGTCATATCCGCAATTTCTCCATCATCGCCCACATTGACCATGGCAAGTCGACGCTGGCCGATCGCTTCATCCAGATGTGTGGCGGCCTGGCCGAGCGCGAAATGGAAGCCCAGGTCCTGGACTCCATGGACCTCGAGCGCGAGCGCGGGATCACCATCAAGGCGCACAGCGTTACTCTGTATTACAAAGCCAAAGACGGTATCAACTACCAGCTGAACTTCATTGACACCCCCGGCCACGTTGACTTCACCTACGAAGTCAGCCGTTCGCTGGCGGCCTGTGAAGGCGCGCTGCTGGTGGTCGACGCCGGTCAGGGCGTTGAAGCGCAGTCGGTTGCCAACTGCTACACGGCGATCGAACAGGGCCTGGAAGTGATGCCGGTGCTGAACAAGATCGACCTGCCACAGGCCGACCCGGAGCGCGTCAAGGAAGAAATCGAAAAGATCATCGGTATCGATGCCACCGACGCGGTCACTTGCTCTGCCAAGACCGGCCTGGGCGTCGATGAAGTGCTCGAGCGCCTGGTGACCACCATTCCGGCGCCGACCGGCAACATCGAAGATCCGCTGCAAGCGTTGATCATCGACTCCTGGTTCGACAACTACCTGGGCGTTGTCTCCCTGGTGCGCGTACGCCACGGCCGCGTGAAGAAGGGCGACAAGATCCTGGTCAAGTCCACCGGCAAGATCCACCTGGTGGACAGCGTCGGTGTCTTCAACCCGAAACACACCCCGACCGTTGACCTGAAGGCCGGCGAAGTGGGCTTCATCATCGCCAGCATCAAGGACATTCACGGTGCGCCAGTGGGCGATACCCTGACCTTGAGCTCGACGCCGGACGTCGACGTGCTGCCGGGCTTCAAGCGCATTCAGCCGCAGGTGTACGCCGGCCTGTTCCCGGTCAGCTCCGACGACTTCGAAGACTTCCGCGAGGCGCTGCAAAAGCTCACCCTCAACGATTCGTCGCTGCAATACACGCCGGAAAGCTCCGACGCCCTGGGCTTCGGCTTCCGTTGCGGCTTCCTCGGCATGCTGCACATGGAAATCATCCAGGAGCGCCTGGAGCGCGAGTACAACCTGGACCTGATCACCACGGCGCCGACGGTAATCTTCGAGCTGCTGCTCAAGACTGGCGAGACGATCTACGTCGATAACCCGTCGAAGCTGCCGGACCTGTCTGCCATCGAAGACATGCGCGAGCCGATCGTGCGTGCCAATATTCTTGTGCCGCAAGAGCACCTGGGCAACGTCATTACCCTGTGCATCGAAAAACGCGGTGTACAGGTCGACATGCTGTTCCTCGGCTCTCAGGTACAAGTGACCTACGACTTGCCGATGAACGAAGTGGTGCTGGACTTCTTCGATCGTCTGAAGTCCACCAGTCGCGGCTATGCTTCTCTGGACTACCATTTCGATCGTTACCAATCGGCCAGCCTGGTGAAACTGGACGTGCTGATCAACGGTGACAAGGTCGACGCCCTGGCGCTGATCGTGCACCGTGACAATTCGCACTACAAAGGTCGCCAGTTGACCGAGAAAATGAAGGATCTGATTCCGCGGCAGATGTTCGATGTGGCAATCCAGGCCGCCATTGGCGGGCAGATTGTGGCGCGGACAACCGTCAAGGCGCTCAGAAAGAACGTATTGGCCAAATGCTACGGTGGTGACGTCAGCCGTAAGAAAAAGCTGCTGGAAAAGCAAAAGGCCGGTAAGAAACGCATGAAGCAGGTCGGCAACGTGGAAATTCCACAGGAAGCCTTCCTTGCAGTGCTCAGGTTGGATAGTTAGGTCCTATGTCACTAAATTTCCCGCTGTTGCTGGTCATCGCCGTATTTGTCTGCGGCCTGTTGGCGTTGCTCGATCTGTTGATCCTGGCCCCGCGTCGGCGTGCCGCCATCGCTTCCTATCAGGGCAGCGTCAGCCAGCCTGACATGGTCGTGGTCGAGAAGCTGAACAAAGAGCCGCTGCTGGTCGAATACGGCAAGTCGTTCTTCCCGGTGTTGTTCATCGTGCTGGTGCTGCGTTCGTTCCTGGTGGAACCGTTCCAGATTCCTTCCGGTTCGATGAAGCCAACCCTGGATGTCGGCGACTTCATCCTGGTGAGCAAGTTTTCCTACGGGATCCGCTTGCCGGTGATCGACAAGAAAGTTATCGAAGTCGGTGATCCGCAGCGCGGCGATGTGATGGTATTCCGCTACCCGAGCGATCCGAACGTCAACTACATCAAGCGTGTGGTTGGCTTGCCGGGCGACACGGTTCGCTACACCGCCGACAAGCGTCTGTTCGTCAACGGTCAATCGATTGCCGAGCAACTGGTGGGCTCCGAGCCGGGCACGCTGGGCAGCGCCGAGCTCTACAAGGAAAAACTCGGCGCCGCCGAGCACATGATCCGTAAGGAGATGAGTCGCTACCGCGCCATGCCGGACCATTCGTGGACCGTGCCGGCCGGGCACTACTTCATGATGGGCGACAACCGCGACAACTCGAACGACAGTCGCTACTGGGATGACCCGAGCATTCCCAAGGATCTGCTGGGCATGGTTCCTGACAAGAATATCGTCGGCAAGGCCTTCGCGGTCTGGATGAGCTGGCCGGAACCCAAACTCAGTCACCTGCCGAATTTCTCGCGGGTTGGCCTGATCAAGTAATCAAACACGGCGCTGTTGAACACAGCGCCGAATGCATTTCTGGAACCTGAAGAAGGTGACGGAAAAAGCATGAAGCCAATGATATTCAGGACGTTATTTTTGAACACAGCGTTAATTGTCCCAAGCCTGCGCCGCCTCACGGCGATGGCAGTGCAATCGAACCACGAACTCAGCGTGGGTAAACCGTGAGCGTCTCCTTAAGCCGTCTTGAGCGTCAGCTCGGCTACACCTTCAAGGATCAGGAACTGATGGTCCTGGCCCTGACTCACCGCAGCTTTGCCGGGCGTAACAACGAGCGCCTGGAATTCCTCGGTGATGCCATCCTCAACTTCGTCGCCGGCGAGGCGTTGTTCGAGCGTTTCCCGCTGGCCCGCGAAGGCCAGTTGTCGCGTTTGCGCGCACGCCTGGTGAAAGGTGAGACCCTGGCCGTACTGGCCCGTGGTTTCGATCTGGGTGAGTACCTGCGTCTGGGCTCGGGCGAGCTGAAAAGCGGCGGTTTCCGTCGCGAGTCGATTCTGGCCGATGCCCTGGAAGCGCTGATCGGTGCGATCTACCTCGATGCCGGCATGGAAGTGGCCCGCGAGCGTGTGCTCGCCTGGCTGGCCGGAGAGTTCGAAGGCCTGACGCTGGTCGACACCAACAAAGATCCAAAGACCCGCCTGCAAGAGTTCCTGCAGTCCCGTGGTTGTGAGCTGCCGCGTTACGAAGTGGTGGATATCCAGGGTGAGCCGCATTGCCGGACGTTCTTCGTCGAATGCGAAATCATCTTACTGAATGAAAAAAGCCGAGGTCAGGGTGTGAGCCGTCGTATTGCCGAACAGGTAGCGGCCGCCGCAGCACTGATTGCCCTGGGTGTGGAGAATGGCAATGACTGATACAAACGCAACGCGCTGTGGCTATGTTGCCATCGTCGGCCGTCCGAACGTGGGCAAGTCCACGCTGCTGAACCACATCCTGGGTCAGAAGCTGGCGATCACCTCGCGCAAGCCGCAAACCACCCGTCACAACATGCTCGGTATCAAGACCGAGGGGGACGTGCAGGCGATCTACGTCGACACCCCCGGTATGCACAAGGGTGGCGAGAAGGCCCTGAACCGCTATATGAACAAGACTGCTTCGGCGGCGTTGAAAGACGTCGACGTGGTGATCTTCGTGGTCGACCGCACCAAGTGGACCGAAGAAGACCAGATGGTGCTCGAGCGCGTCCAGTACGTGACCGGCCCGCTGATCGTGGCCCTGAACAAGACCGATCGCATCGAAGACAAGGCCGAGCTGATGCCGCACCTGAGCTGGTTGCAGGAGCAGCTGCCGAATGCGCAGATCATCCCGATTTCCGCGCAGCACGGGCACAACCTCGATGCACTGGAGCGGGTGATTGCCGAGCACTTGCCGGAAAACGATCACTTCTTCCCGGAAGACCAGATCACGGACCGCAGCAGCCGTTTCCTCGCCGCCGAGCTTGTGCGCGAGAAAATCATGCGCCAGATGGGCGCCGAGCTGCCGTACCAGATCACCGTTGAAATCGAAGAGTTCAAGCAGCAGGGCAAGACCCTGCACATCCATGCCTTGATCCTCGTCGAGCGCGATGGCCAGAAGAAAATCATCATTGGCGACAAGGGCGAGCGCATCAAGCGTATCGGCACCGAAGCGCGCAAGGACATGGAGCTGCTGTTCGACTCCAAGATCATGCTCAACCTGTGGGTTAAGGTTAAGGGCGGCTGGTCCGATGACGAGCGTGCGCTGCGTTCGTTGGGTTACGGCGACCTGTAATACGTTTTTCGGATCAACAACGATCCCCTGTGGGAGCGGGCTTGCTCGCGAAGAGGATGTAACATTCAGCAGTGATGTTGGCTGTTACGCCGCCTTCGCGAGCAAGCCCGCTCCCACATTGTTTTTGGGCTGTTTGTAAAACTGCGTTTCTTCATTGAGATCTGCGATTTCCATGTCCCAACCCATCGCCCAACCTGCCTACGTCCTCCACTCCCGCGCCTACCGTGAAAACAGCGCGCTGGTGGATTTCCTGACGCCGCAAGGCCGGCTGCGGGCGGTGTTGCGCAGTGCGCGGGGCAAGGCCGGGACGCTGGCGCGGCCATTCGTGCCATTGGAAGTCGAGTTCCGGGGCAAGGGTGAGCTGAAGAACGTCGGGCGCATGGAAAGTGCCGGTGTTTCTACCTGGCTCAATGGCGAGGCGCTGTTCAGCGGTCTTTACCTCAATGAACTGCTGATTCGCCTGTTGCCCGCTGAAGATCCGCTCCCCTCGGTGTTCGATCATTACGCCGCCACCTTGCTGGCCCTGGCTGAAGGTCGACCCCTGGAGCCCTTGCTGCGCTCCTTCGAATGGCGTTTGCTCGATGACCTCGGCTACGGGTTTTCCCTGACGACTGATATTCACGATCAGCCCATCGCACCGGACGGCCTCTACCGTTTGCAAGTGGATGCGGGACTGGAGCGGGTCTACCTGCTGCAACCGGGTCTGTTCAACGGCACCGAACTGCTGGCCATGGCTGAGGCCGACTGGTCTGCCCCTGGCGCTCTGTCTGCCGCCAAGCGCTTGATGCGCCAGGCGTTGGCCGTACACCTGGGTGGCCGTCCACTTGTCAGTCGCGAGCTGTTTCGCAAGCCCTGATCACACCGTATGCTGTGCACCGAACTTTCTCTTCTTCTGGAGCGCTTTCCGTGACCACCAGCACCCGTATTCTTCTTGGCGTGAACATCGACCACGTTGCCACCCTGCGTCAGGCCCGGGGCACCCGTTATCCGGATCCGGTCAAGGCAGCGCTGGACGCGGAAGAGGCGGGCGCTGACGGCATCACCGTGCACCTGCGCGAAGACCGCCGGCACATTCAGGAACGCGACGTTCTGGTGCTCAAGGACGTGCTGCAAACCCGCATGAACTTCGAAATGGGCATTACCGAAGAAATGATGCAGTTCGCCGAACGCATACGCCCGGCGCACATTTGCCTGGTGCCGGAAACCCGTCAGGAGCTGACCACCGAAGGCGGACTGGATGTGGCGGGGCAGGAAGCGCGGATCAAGGCGGCGGTTGAACGCCTGTCGAAGATCGGCTCCGAAGTGTCGCTGTTCATCGACGCCGACGAGCGTCAGATCGAAGCCTCGCGCCGTGTTGGCGCCCCGGCCATCGAACTGCACACCGGGCGTTATGCCGATGCCGAGACACCGACCGAAGTCGCCGAAGAACTCAAGCGTGTCGCCGATGGCGTGGCCTTCGGCCTGGCCCAGGGGTTGATCGTCAATGCCGGGCATGGCCTGCATTATCACAACGTTGAAGCCGTGGCGGCGATCAAGGGCATCAACGAGCTGAACATCGGGCATGCGCTGGTGGCCCATGCGTTGTTCGTTGGCTTCAAGTCGGCGGTGTCGGAGATGAAGGCGCTGATTCTGGCGGCGGCTGCCAAGGCTTAAATCCAACACAAAACCCTGTGGGAGCGAGCTTGCTCGCGATAGCGGTCTGACAGACACAATCGATGTGACTGAAAGGGCCTCATCGCGAGCAAGCTCGCTCCCACATTTGTTTGGTGGTGGCTGTCAGAGCGGCGCCGGCTCTTGAGCCGGCTTGCTCTTGTCGATCCCCGGCACAAGCAGTTTGCCCTCGGCGACCTGGTCGCCTTCAAGCTGCGGCTGGGTTACCCAGGTCAGGATGTCGTAGTAGCGACGGATGTTCGCCACGAAATGCACCGGTTCGCCGCCACGGGCGTAGCCGTAACGGGTCTTGCTGTACCACTTCTTCTCGGACAGGCGCGGCAGGATCTTCTTCACGTCCAGCCATTTGTCCGGGTTCAATCCTTCCTTGGCCGCCAGTTTGCGTGCGTCGTCCAGATGACCGCTGCCGACGTTGTAGGCGGCCAGGGCAAACCAGGTGCGGTCCGGTTCCTGGATCGAGTCGTCGAGCTGGTCCTTCATGTAGGCCAGGTACTTGGCGCCGCCCATGATGCTTTGTTTCGGATCGAGGCGGTTGGACACGCCCATGGCCTGCGCGGTGTTCTGGGTCAGCATCATCAGGCCGCGCACTCCGGTCTTGGACGTGACGGCCGGTTGCCACAGGGATTCCTGATAGCCGATGGCCGCCAGCAGGCGCCAGTCGACTTTCTCTTTCTTGGCGTACGACTTGAAGTGCTGTTCGTACTTGGGCAGGCGTTGCTGCAAGTGTTGGGCAAAGGTGGTGGCGCCCATGTAGCCGAGCACGTCGACGTGCCCGTAGTAACGATCCTTGAGGCGTTGCAGGGTGCCGTTTTTCTTGACCTTGTCGAGGTAGTCATTGATTTCGTTGAGCAGGCTGTTGTCGTCGCCCAGCCCTACGGCCCAGCTCTGGTTGCTGGCGTCACCGAGGTCGAAGGCGACCCGGATGTTGGTGAAGTACACCTGGTTCATCGCGACTTCGTTGGAGTCGACCAGCGTCAGGTCGATCTGGCCTTCGTCGACCATGCGCAGGAGATCGACGACCTCGACTGCGTCAGACTCTTCGTATTCGATGCCGGGAAATTTCTGTTTCAGCTGCGCCAGCTGTTCGGCGTGGGTGCTGCCCTTGAGCACCATGATCTTCTTGCCCACCAGGTCCTTGGCGTCGGTCGGCCGTGACTGGCCGTTGCGGTAGATGACCTGCGGGGTGACTTCCAGATAGGAGTGCGAGAAGCGCACCTGCTTCTTGCGTTCTTCGCTGCTGACCAGGCCGGCCGCCGCCAGCACCGGGCCGTTGGGCTTGCCGACCTGATTGAACAGGTCATCGAGGTTGTCGGCGGTCTCGATCTTGAGCTCGACCCCCAGATCGTCGGCGAAGCGCTTCACCAGCTCGTATTCGAAGCCGGTTTCACCGTTGCGATCCTGAAAGTAGGTGGCGGGGCTGTTTCGGGTAACCACCCGCAGCACGCCATCCTCCTTTACGCGCTCGAGGGTGTTGGGTTTATCAACACAGGCACCGAGCATCAGGAAGAGTCCGGTTGCGATCAGCCATTTGGCGTACCGCGGACGCAAAGCCATTGGGAAAAACATCTGCGCAGTATACGCAAAGGACCACGGGCGCCATATCTCGACAGTGAAGGGCGAGTCTGCTAGAGATCACAAATTCGGCCGAAACCCCGCAGGAACGGGCCTTGTCTGGGTTTTGTTACAGTAAAAATAAGCTGTCGTCATACGCCCGGTTAACCTGACTTTCGGGGCAGAAACACAGATCGACACCCGAGTGCAACCGTGCGTAGCGTTTCGGGTGATGTCGCTGGCTGTTTAGGCTAGAATGCACGGCCTCAAAGCACACCCCTTCCCGAGGCTGTCCCGAAGATGTTGATCCTGCGCGGCGCTCCTGCCCTTTCCGCCTTTCGCCACAGCAAGCTCCTTGAGCAACTGAGCCAGAAGGTTCCGGCTGTCAGCGGCCTGTATGCTGAATTCGCTCACTTCGCCGAAGTTACCGGCGTCCTGACCGGCGACGAACAGCAGGTGCTCGCGCGCCTTCTGAAGTACGGTCCAAGCGTTCCGGTACAAGAACCGACCGGTCGTCTGTTTCTGGTGCTGCCGCGTTTCGGCACCATCTCGCCATGGTCGAGCAAGGCCAGCGACATCGCCCGCAACTGCGGCCTGGCGAAAATCCAGCGCCTGGAGCGCGGCATCGCGTTCTATGTGGCCGGCCAGTTCAGCGATGCTGAAGCCCAGTTGATCGCTGACGGTCTGCACGACCGCATGACCCAGATCGTGCTGGGCAACCTCGAACAGGCCGCCGGCCTGTTCAGCCACGCCGAACCGAAACCCCTGACCGCCATCGACGTGCTGGGTGGCGGCCGCGCCGCGCTGGAAAAAGCCAACACCGAGCTGGGCCTGGCCCTGGCCGAAGACGAGATCGACTACCTGGTCAACGCCTTCGTCGGCTTGAAGCGCAACCCGCATGACATCGAACTGATGATGTTCGCCCAGGCGAACTCCGAGCACTGCCGTCACAAGATCTTCAACGCCAGTTGGGACATTGATGGCCAGAGCCAGGAAAAAAGCCTGTTCGGCATGATCAAGAACACCTACCAGATGCACAACGAAGGTGTCCTGTCGGCTTATAAGGACAACGCTTCGGTGATCGTCGGCTCCGTGGCCGGTCGTTTCTTCCCGGACCCTGAAACCCGCCAGTACGGTGCGGTGCAGGAACCGGTGCACATCCTGATGAAGGTCGAGACCCACAACCACCCGACCGCGATTGCCCCGTTCCCAGGCGCATCCACCGGTTCCGGTGGCGAGATCCGTGACGAAGGCGCGACTGGTCGTGGCGCCAAGCCAAAGGCCGGCCTGACCGGTTTCACGGTGTCCAACCTGCAGATCCCGGGCTTCGAACAGCCGTGGGAAGTGCCGTACGGCAAGCCTGAGCGCATCGTTACCGCGCTGGACATCATGATCGAAGGCCCATTGGGCGGCGCCGCGTTCAACAACGAATTCGGCCGTCCGGCACTGACCGGTTACTTCCGTACCTTCGAGCAATCGATTACCACGCCACACGGTGACGAAGTTCGCGGCTACCACAAGCCGATCATGCTGGCAGGCGGCATGGGCAACATCCGCGAAGAACACGTCAAGAAAGGCGAGATCGTCGTCGGCTCCAAGCTGATCGTGCTCGGTGGCCCGGCGATGCTGATCGGCCTGGGCGGCGGCGCAGCTTCCTCCATGGCCACCGGCACCAGCTCGGCGGACCTGGACTTCGCTTCGGTTCAGCGCGAAAACCCGGAAATGGAACGTCGCTGCCAGGAAGTCATCGACCGTTGCTGGCAACTGGGCGACAAGAACCCGATCAGCTTCATCCACGACGTGGGTGCGGGCGGTCTGTCCAACGCCTTCCCGGAACTGGTCAACGACGGCGACCGCGGTGGCCGTTTCGAACTGCGCAACATTCCGAACGACGAGCCGGGCATGGCCCCGCACGAAATCTGGTCCAACGAATCCCAGGAACGCTACGTTCTGGCGGTCGGCCCGGCTGACTTCGAACGTTTCAAGGCGATCTGCGAACGTGAGCGTTGCCCGTTTGCCGTGGTCGGCGAAGCCACCGCCGAGCCGCAGCTGACCGTCACCGACAGCCACTTCGGCAACAGCCCGGTGGACATGCCACTGGAAGTGTTGCTGGGCAAGGCGCCGCGCATGCACCGTTCGGTGGTGCGTGAAGCCGAGCTGGGCGACGACTTCAATCCGTCGACCCTGAACATTGCCGACTGCGTCGAGCGCGTCCTGCATCACCCGGCCGTGGCGAGCAAGAGCTTCCTGATCACCATCGGCGACCGCACCATCACCGGCCTCGTGGCCCGTGACCAGATGGTCGGCCCGTGGCAGGTTCCGGTGGCCGACGTTGCCGTCACCGCCACCAGCTTCGACGTCTACACCGGTGAAGCCATGGCCATGGGCGAGCGCACTCCGCTGGCACTGCTGGACGCTCCGGCGTCGGGCCGCATGGCCATCGGCGAAACCCTGACCAACATCGCGGCCTCACGCATCGGCAAGATCTCCGACATCAAGCTGTCGGCGAACTGGATGTCCGCTGCCGGTCACCCGGGCGAAGACGCGCGTCTGTACGACACCGTGAAAGCGGTCGGCATGGAACTGTGCCCTGAGCTGGGCATCACCATTCCGGTGGGCAAGGACTCGATGTCCATGGCCACGCGCTGGAACGATGAAGGCGTGGACAAGTCCGTCACGTCGCCGATGTCCCTGATCGTGACCGGTTTCGCGCCAGTGACTGACATCCGTCAGACCCTGACCCCGCAACTGCGCATGGACAAGGGCACCACCGACCTGATCCTGATCGACCTGGGCCGCGGCCAGAACCGCATGGGCGCCTCGATCCTGGCACAGGTCCACGGCAAGCTCGGCAAGCAGGCGCCGGACGTCGACGACGCAGAAGACCTGAAGGCCTTCTTCGCCGTGATCCAGGGCCTCAACGCCGACGGTCACCTGCTGGCTTACCACGACCGTTCCGACGGTGGTCTGCTGACCTCCGTCGTCGAAATGGCGTTCGCCGGTCACTGCGGCCTGAGCCTGAACCTGGACGGTCTGGCGGAAACCTCCGCCGATATCGCTGCCATCCTGTTCAACGAAGAACTGGGTGCCGTGATCCAGGTTCGGCAGGACGCCACCCCGGACATCCTCGCGCAGTTCAGCGCTGCCGGCCTGGGTGATTGCGTGTCGGTGATCGGTCAGCCGATGAACAACGGCGAGATCAGCATCACCTTCAACGGTGACACCGTGTTCGAAGGCCAGCGTCGTCTGCTGCAGCGTCAGTGGGCCGAGACCAGCTACCAGATCCAGCGCCTGCGTGACAACGCCGACTGCGCCGAGCAAGAGTTCGACGTGCTGCTGGAAGAAGACAACCCTGGCCTGAGCGTCAAGCTGAGCTACGACATCAACCAGGACATCGCCGCGCCTTACATCAAGAAAGGCATTCGCCCACAGGTTGCCGTGCTGCGTGAGCAGGGCGTCAACGGTCAGGTGGAAATGGCGGCGGCGTTCGACCGCGCCGGTTTCAACGCGATCGACGTGCACATGAGCGACATTCTGGCCGGCCGTGTCGACCTGAACGAGTTCAAGGGCATGGTCGCTTGCGGCGGCTTCTCCTACGGCGACGTATTGGGTGCCGGTGAAGGCTGGGCGAAATCCGCGCTGTTCAACAGCCGTGCCCGCGATGCGTTCCAGGGCTTCTTCGAGCGCAGCGACAGCTTCACCCTCGGCGTGTGCAACGGTTGCCAGATGATGTCCAACCTGCACGAGCTGATCCCGGGCAGCGAGTTCTGGCCGCACTTCGTGCGCAACCGTTCCGAGCAGTTCGAAGCCCGTGTTGCCATGGTGCAGATCCAGGAGTCGAACTCGATCTTCCTGCAGGGCATGGCCGGTTCGCGCATGCCGATCGCCATCGCCCACGGCGAAGGTCATGCCGAGTTCGCCAGCGAAGAAGCACTGCTGGAAGCCGATCTGTCCGGTTGCGTGGCGATGCGTTTCGTCGACAACCACGGCAAGGTCACCGAAAGCTACCCGGCCAACCCGAACGGCTCGCCGCGCGGGATCACCGGTTTGACCAGCCGCGACGGCCGCGTGACCATCATGATGCCGCACCCGGAGCGTGTGTTCCGCGCCGTGCAGAACTCGTGGCGTTCCGATGACTGGAACGAAGATGCACCGTTGATGCGCATGTTCCGTAATGCTCGCGTGTGGGTTAACTGATAGCGATGTACAAGCTCAGCTTCTTTGTTCCGACCAGTCATGTGGAACAGGTCAAAAGTGCCGTATTCGCCGCCGGTGGTGGACGGATCGGCGCTTACGACCACTGTGCATGGCAAGTGTTGGGCCTCGGCCAGTTTCGCCCACTGGACGGCAGTCAGCCGTTCATTGGCGAGGCAGGGCAGGTCGAACAGGTCGACGAATGGAAAGTCGAGCTTGTAGTGGCCGATGAGTTGATTCGCTCGGTGGTGGCGGCTCTGAAACAGAGCCATCCCTACGAGACACCGGCTTATGAAGTGTGGCGGTTGGAGGATTTCTGATTCTCGTGCCGCTGAAATGAAAAACCCGCTGAAAGTGATTTCAGCGGGTTTTTTGTTGACCGGGTTTTTGTGGTGTTAGTGATGGCCTCATCGCGAGCAAGCTCGCTCCCACAATGGTCCAGTGTTTGCCGATCCAATGTGGGAGCGAGCTTGCTCGCGATGGCGGCCTATAAGGCACCGAGGATCTAAACCTTGGCACTGACCTCGCTGCGATTGACCAACGCTTCCAGCGCATCACTCAAACTCGGCGCCTTGTCGCCAACCAACAGATGCCAGATACCGCCTTCCAGCTGACTCACGCCCTGGCAACCCAGCGCTTTCAAATCACACTCCGACAACGCCTTGCCATTGGCCAGTTGCAAGCGGATGCGCGTCATGGCGATGCAGTCGAGTTGCAGCACATTGTCGCCACCCCCCAGCGCATTGAGCCATTGCTGCGCCTCGGGTGTTGCCACGGCGGCAGGTGGAGGCGCGTCGATTTCTGCTGCCGGTGACGACACCATGGCACGCCCCAGCGCCGGCATCGCCAGGCGAATTTCGTCGGCAATCGCATCGGCCATCGGCCCCACCACTACCTGCAAACTCCCGCCCTTGCCCGGACGCACCACGGCCATGGCGCCGAGCGCCTTCAGATCGGTATCCGAGGCCTTGTTGCGATCCACCATGTCCAGGCGCAATCGCGTGGTGCAGGCGCCGACGGTGATCAGGTTCTCCGCGCCGCCCAAGGCCTTGATGTAAGCCCCGGCGCGTTCATTGTCGGCCACCGCTACCTGCGGGGCGGCAGCGCTGGTTTCGCGTCCCGGCGTCTTCAGGTCGAAACGACGGATGCAGTAATCGAACACCACGTAATAGATCACGGCATACGCCAGGCCCACCGGGAACACCAGCCAGCCGTTGGTGGATTTTCCCCAGCCCAGCACCATGTCGATGAAGCCACCGGAGAACGTGAAGCCCAGGTGAATGTTCAGCGCATTGGTGATGGCCATCGACAGACCGGTCAGCAGCGCATGCAGCAGAAACAGCAGTGGCGCGAGGAACATGAAGGCGAATTCGATCGGCTCGGTCACGCCGGTCAGGAACGCGGTCAGGGCCATCGACAGGAAAATCCCGCCCATCACCTTGCGCCGTTCCGGCAGGGCGTTGCGGTACATCGCCAGGCACGCGGCGGGCAGGCCGAAGATCATCACCGGGAACATGCCGGTCATGAACTGGCCGCCTTTCGGGTCGCCGGCGAAATAGCGCGACAGGTCGCCGGTGACCAGCGCACCGGTGGTGGGGTCAGTGAAGTTGCCGAACACGAACCACGCCATGTTGTTGAGGATGTGGTGCAGGCCGGTGACGATCAGCAGGCGGTTGAACACGCCGAAGACGAACGCACCAATGCTGCCACTCTCCATCATCAGCGTGCCGAAGCTGTTGATGCCGTGCTGGATCGGCGGCCAGATATAGCCGAACACCACGCCCAGGCCCACGGCGGCGAACCCGGTGACAATCGGCACGAACCGTCGGCCACCGAAGAAGGCCAGGTACTCCGGCAGCTTGATGTCCTTGAAGCGGTTGTACAGCGCGCCGGCCATCAGGCCGCTGACGATCCCGGCGAGCATGCCCATGTTGATGCTCGGGTCGAGCACCTTGAGGGTGGCGATCATCACCAGATAGCCGATTACCCCGGCAAGTCCCGCCGTACCGTTGTTGTCCTTGGCGAAACCGACCGCGATGCCGATGGCGAAGATCATCGCCAGGTTGGCAAAGATCACCTGGCCGGCGTCGTGGATGATCGCGATGTTCAGCAGGTCGGTATCGCCCAGGCGCAGCAGCAGGCCGGCAATCGGCAGGATCGCGATCGGCAGCATCAGTGCGCGGCCGAGGCGTTGCAGGCCTTCGATGAAAAGTTGGTACATGGCGGATCTCCCTGGATTTTTGTTCTTCTTTTGTAAAGAGCTCAGCTCAGAGGCCAATGCTGGTGGCAGGCATGACGCACGGCGCTGGCGCTGCTCAGCTTGAGCAGGCCCTGGCTGATGCGCCGGCATTCGCTGGCGTCGAGATGACGCACGCGGTCCTTGATTTCACCGATCTGTACCGGGCTCACCGACAGCTCGCTAACCCCCAGGCCGATCAACACCGGCGTGGCCAGCGGATCGGACGCCAGTGCACCGCACACACCGACCCAACGCTTGTGCTGCGCCGCACCGGCGCAGGTCTGGGCGATCAACCGCAGCAGGGCCGGGTGCAGCGCATCGACGCGCGCGGCGAGCCCGGCGTGGTCGCGGTCCATGGCCAGGGTGTATTGCGACAGGTCATTGGTGCCGATGGACAGGAAGTCCGCGTGCTCCGCCAGTTGCTCGGCCAGCAGCGCGGCGGCCGGCACTTCAATCATCACCCCCAGCTCCGGGCGCTGCGCCAGGCCCAGTTCGGTGGACAAGGCGTCGAGGCGCTGGCGGATGTGCAGCAGTTCATCGACCTCAGTGATCATCGGTAGCAGGATCCGGCAGCGTGACAACGGGTGCAGGTGCAGCAGCGCGCGCAGTTGCTGGTCGAGCAGTTCCGGGCGGACCTGGGCCAGGCGAATGCCGCGCAGGCCGAGCACCGGGTTGGCCTCGGCGGGCAGTGGCAGGTAATCGAGTTGCTTGTCGCCACCGACGTCGATGGTGCGGATGATCACCGACTTGTCGCCCATGGCATCGAGCACGGCTTGATAGGCCTGGTGTTGTTCCTGTTCGTCCGGGGCGGTGTGGCGGTCGACAAAGAGAAATTCGGTGCGCAGCAAGCCGACGCCGTCGGCGCCATTGGCCAATGCGTCTGCCGCTTCCGTGCTGGACGCCACGTTGGCGGCGACTTCGATGCGCAGGCCATCGGTGGTCAGCGCCGGTGTGTGCGCCTGGGCCTGTTGTTCGGCCCGGCGTTGTTGCTGTTGCTGTTGCAGCTGGCGCACGTCGGCCAGGCGCTGTGTGCCGGGTGTCAGTTCGAGGCGACCGCCGTCGGCGTCCAGCACCACCGGTTGTCCCTGTTGCTGATCGAGCAGCGTCGAGCCCAGTGCGACCATGCACGGCAGGCCTTTGCCCCGGGCCAGAATCGCCACGTGGGAGGTCGCACCGCCCTCGGCCATGCACAGCCCGGCGACGCCTTGCTGGCTCAGTTGCAACAAGTCGGAGGGCGTCAGTTCATGGGCCGCAACGATGGCGCCGGCCGGCACGTCGTAATGCCAGGTATCGCCGAGCAATACGCGCAGCACCCGTTGCTTGAGATCGCGCAGGTCGTTGGCGCGTTCGGCGAGCAATGTGCTGCCGGTTTGCTGGAGCACTTCGCATTGCGTGTCGATGGCCTGGCTCCAGGCGTGGGTCGCGGCCGTGCCCTGGTCGACGGATTGGCTGGCAGCGTCGAGCAAGGCCGGGTCTTCGAGCAGCGCCAGGTGTGCGGCGAAGATCGCCTCTTCAGCGCTGTCCTTGTGTTTTTTTGCCTGGGCCAGGGTGTGGTCGATTTCGCTGCGCACCTGGCTCAGTGCCGCGTCCAGAACCTGGCGTTGCTGTTGCGGATCATGATGGCCGGCGTCCACTGGCAGGCTGATCGCATTCAGGCGAAACAGCGGCCCGCCGACCAGGCCGGGCGCCGCGCAGACGCCGTGCAACACACCGGCTTCGGCGGGGCGATTGCGTTGGGCGATCGTCGGTGGGGCGGCGGTGTGACTGTCTTCAGCCAGGGCTGTGGATAACGCGGTGAGCAAGGCTTGCAGCGCGGCTTCGGCGTCCGGGCCCTGGCAACTGACCTGGACTTCTGCCTGCTCGCCGATGGCCAGCCCCATCAGGCCGATCAGGCTGTCGCAGGTGGCCGACTTGCCGGCGAAGTGCAGCTGCGATTTGCTTTTGAAACCTTGCGCGGTCTGGCGGATCAACGCGGCCGGCCGGGCGTGCAGGCCGCCACGGTGAGCAATGCGTACGAGGCCGACAATCTCTGCGCCGGCAAACTCGACATCGACTTCTGCGGTCGATGTCTGTCGACGAATGATGTGCAGCAGCGGCTCACCGACTTTCACCGATTTGAGGGTGATGGGCCGCGCCTGAAAGTCCTGGCTGTTGGTGAGGATCAGCAGGCTGACCAGGCTTTTGCACTGTTGCGCGACCTTGTCCAGGTCGTAGCGCAGCAGGGGCTGGCCGTTGGCGACGCGCGCGCCTTCCTTGACCAGCATCGAGAAGCCTTGGCCCTGCAGCTCGACCGTGTCGAGGCCCAGGTGCAGGAGCAATTCCGCGCCGTTGTCGGCACGCAAGGTCAGCGCGTGACCGGTGCGCGCGACATGCACCACCACACCCGCGCAGGGGGCGTGGAGCGTGTCGTTGAGCGGATCGATGGCGATACCGTCGCCCATGGCGCCGCTGGCAAACACCGGGTCCGGGACTTTGGCGAGCGTGAGCACCGGGCCGCTGAGCGGGGCGCTTAAAGTCAGCTCTTTATTGTTGTTATGCATGGCTCGGTCTCATCAAAAAATACAGTTCGGATCAACGCGCTTCTCTGTAGGAGCGAGCTTGCTCGCGAAGAACCTGAGAACAACGCGTTCATTCAGGAAGAACGCGTCATCGTTCACGTCCATCGCGAGCAGGCTCGCTCCTACAGGTCCATCAATCGCCATTCGATTTAGTGCGTACGGGTGACTTTGCTCAAGTGCCGCGGCTGGTCCGGGTCCATGCCGCGGGCCACGGCCAGGCCGGCGGCCATCACGTAGAAACTCTGGATCGCCAGAATCGGGTCGAGGGCCGGGTGTTCGGCGCGGGTCAGGGTCAGGTCGCGCTCGAGCACGTCATCCGGTGCGGCCAGCAGGACACGGGCGCCGCGCTGGCGCATGTCGGCGGCCAGGCTCAGCAGGCCGGCCTGTTCGGCGCCCCGTGGGGCAAACACCAGCAGCGGGTAGTTGTCGCCGATCAGGGCCATCGGGCCGTGGCGGACTTCGGCGCTGCTGAAGGCTTCGGCCTGGATGGCCGAGGTCTCTTTGAATTTGAGCGCTGCTTCCTGGGCGATGGCGAAACCGGCGCCCCGGCCGATCACCATCAGCCGCTGGCAATCGCGCAAGGCCTCGATGGCCGGGCTCCAGTCCTGCTGCGCGGCGTTGCGCAGGCCGTCGGGCAAGGCCAAACCAGCCTCGAGCAGTTCGGCGTCGTCCTTCCAGTGCCCGATCAACCGCGCGCTGGCGCTCAGGGTGGCGATGAAACTCTTGGTCGCGGCGACGCTGCTTTCAGTGCCGGCACACAGCGGCAGGCTGAACTCACAGGCGGCTTCCAGCGGCGAGTCCTCGGCATTGACCAGCGAAATGCTCAAGGCGCCGCGCTTGCGCAACAGGCGCAGGCTGTTGACCAGGTCCGGGCTTTGCCCCGATTGCGAGAAGGCGAATGCCACCTGGCCGCTGACCTTCAGCGGTGCCTGCTGCATGGTCACCACCGACATCGGCAGCGACGCCACCGGGATGCCCAGCAGCTGCATGGTCAGGTAGGCGAAGTAGCTGGCGGCGTGGTCGGAGCTGCCGCGCGCCACGGTCATGGCCACTTGCGGCGGCTGACGACGCAGGCGTCCGGCGATCTCGATCATCTGCGGGTCAAGTTTTTGCAATTGGGCTTGCACGGCCTCGAACGAGGACAGCGCCTCTTCAAGCATTTTTGAAGTCAATGTCTTCTCCTTCGACCATGACGGCGGTCAGTTTCAGTGAGCGATCCAGCCGCACGCAGTCGGCCCAGGCCCCCGGTTGCAGGCGCCCGCGTTCGGTGAGGCCGAGGTAGTCGGCGGGGAATTGCGACAGGCGCTGCGAGGCTTCGGCGATGGGCAGGCCGATTTTCACCAGGTTGCGCAACGCCTGATCCATGGTCAGGGTGCTGCCGGCCAAGGTGCCGTCGGGCAGGCGCACGCCGCCCAGGCACTTGGTCACGGTGTGGCTGCCGAGTTTGTACTCGCCGTCGGGCATGCCGGCGGCGGCGGTCGAGTCGGTGACGCAGTACAGGCCCGGGATCGAGCGCAGCGCGACGCGGATGGCGCCGGGGTGCACGTGCAGCAGGTCGGGAATCAGTTCGGCGTATTTGGCGTGGGCCAGTGCGGCGCCGACGATCCCCGGCTCGCGGTGATGCAGCGGACTCATGGCGTTGTAGAGGTGGGTGAAGCTGCTGGCGCCGGCCTCCAGCGCCGCGACGCCTTCCTCGTAACTGCCCAGGGTGTGGCCGATCTGCATGCGGATGCCGCGGCGGCTGAGGTCGCGGATCAAGGCGTCGTGACCGGCGATTTCCGGGGCAATGGTGATCACCCGGATCGGCGCCAGTGCCAGGTACGCTTCGACCTCGGCCATCAATGCGGTATGGGCGAAGTTGGGTTGCGCGCCGAGCTTGCCGGGGTTGATGTAGGGGCCTTCGAGGTGCACGCCGAGCACCCGGGCGCAACCTTGTGGCCGCTGCTCACAGAATTCGCCGACGGCTTCGAGCACGCTGCTGATCTCTTCGCTCGGCGCCGTCATGGTGGTGGCCAGCAGCGACGTGGTGCCGAAGCGCACGTGAGTGCGGGTGATGGTTTCGAAGGCGGGCCTGCCTTCCATGATGTCTTTGCCGCCACCGCCGTGAACGTGCAGGTCGATGAAACCCGGCAGCAGATAAGGCAGGTCGTTGTCCGCCGGATCGCAAGGGACGCCTTCGATGGACACGACCTTGCCGTGGGCGTGGACCAGTCGGCCGCGAACCCAGCCGCGGGCGGTGAGGATGTTGTCTTCGGACATGTCGGGATCTCGGTTTTTAGCGACCGGCTGTTTTGTCAGCGACGCAGTTCGGCCACAAAGTCGTAGTAGTCGTTGCGGCAATAGGTGTCGGTGACTTCGATGGGCGTGTTGTCTTCCAGGTAGCCGACCCGGGTCATCAGCAGCATGGCGGTGCCGGGGGCGATGCCGACCAGCGCGGCGAACTCGTCCGAGGCGTTGATCGCCTGGATGTGCTGCAAGGCGCGCACCACCGGCTTGCCGATGCCGTCGAGGAATTCGTAGAGGGAGTCGCCCACCGATTGCGGCTTGGGAATGATCGAGGCGGGCAGGGTGCTCATCTCGATGGCCATCACGGTGTCGTCGGCCTTGCGCAGGCGTTTGAGCCGCGCGACCTTGTCGTTGGGCGACAGGCCGAGGCGGATCAGCTCTTCGTGGGTCGGCAGGGTGATTTCCCGCTCCAGCCATTGCGAACCGGGCACGAAACCCTTGAGACGGAGCATTTCACTGAAACCGGACAGTCGCGATAGCGGTTGTTCGAGGCGCGGCGTGATGAAGGTGCCGGAGCCCTGGTTACGGCGGATCAGGCCTTGTTCGAACAACACTTCCAGCGCCTTGCGGGCGGTGACGCGGGAGATGCCCAGGGTCTCGCTCAGATGGCGCTCCGACGGCATGGCCTGTTCGGCTTTCCACTGGCCGGCATGGATCGCCGCTTCCAGATTGCGTGCCAGTTGCAGGTACAACGGCGTGGGTTGAGTGTCGTCGGGGCGCAGGGCCTGTAGGTCGTTCATGTAGGCATTGTCCGATGCGGATATAGGATTGTTGTCGCCCGGTTGTGAGGCGAAACTAATACCACTTGAATACCATGTCAACGCGGGTGTTTTACAAGAATTGCCTGATTGTGGCCGGCTGGAGGTGTGGTGGTTTGAAGTGGTATTAGCGGTGGGCTTTAAAACGACAAAGATCGCAGCCTGCGGCAGCTCCTACAGAGCGAAATGGTATTCACCCTGTAGGCGCCGCCGCAGGCTGCGATCTTTTGATTTTATTTTTTGATGCCGACCAATGGTCGAGGGAATTACGGACGAATCTCGATCATCGTGCCGTCCGGCACCAGGTTCCAGACTTCACGCATGTCCATGTTGCGCATGGCGATGCAGCCGTCGGTCCAGTCCAGGGTGTGGAACAGGTCTTCCGGGGTGTCTTCGGTGTCCGGGGTGCCGTGGATCATGATCATGCCGCCGGGCTCGACGCCTTCACGACGGGCGCGGGCCGAATCGCTGATGTTCGGGTAGGAAATGTGCATCGCCAGGTTGAATTTATCACTGACCTTGCGCCAGTCGACCCAGTAGAGGCCTTCCGGGGTGCGCTTGTCGCCTTCCATCAGTTTCGGCCCCTTGGGACGCTTGCCCAGGGAGATGCGATAAGTCTTGAGCGGCTTGCCGTCATTGATCAATTGCAATTGATGGGACGACTTGAGAACCAGGATTTTCTCGATGACCTTGCCGTCCAGGGGTTCCAAGGCAGAAGCCTGGGACACCGCGACGAAAGACAAACAGAACAGGGCAAGCAACCAGCGCATTGAAACGATTCCCCAGGAGGTGTCGCGACTATTTATTTATAGATGTTTTATGTAGGAGCTGTCGAAGGCTCGGGCCGCGTTCGGACGATTTTTCAGCGACTACGAATGATACCAATATGGCATCAGATTATGGCAGGTTGAGCAAGCGGCGGAATCGATTCAGACCGTACGGGATAGACCTCGGTCCGCCGGTCAGCGAAGAAGCATTCTAAGGTACGGCCCACCGTGCGGAAAGCCAGCTCATCCCAAGGAATGTCCGCTTCGTCGAATAGTTGCACTTCCAGGCTCTCGGGGCCGGCAGAAAAATCCAGGTCCGCAAGCGTGGCACGGAAGAACACATGCACCTGGCTGATGTGTGGCACATCGATCAGGGTATAGATGCTCAGGTTGCGCACCCGGGCGCAGGCTTCCTCGGCGGTTTCGCGAATGGCGGCCTGTTCGATTGTCTCGCCGTTCTCCATGAAACCGGCGGGCAGGGTCCAGTAGCCGCGGCGCGGCTCGATGGCCCGCCGGCACAGCAACACCTTGCTGCCCCAGGTCGCCACGCAGCCGGCGACTATATTGGGGTTCTGGTAGTGGATGGCCTGACAGCTGTCGCAGACAAAACGCAGGCGTGAATCGCCCTCGGGAATGCGCTGGGTCACCGGGTTACCGCACTGGCTGCAAAATTTCATGCTGGGGTTCCTGAATGCTGCGCCTATCTTGGCGTGCTGCGGTGCCGGTCGGCAAGTTGTCGTTTCGCGACATGGGGCGGTTGCGGGGGTTGGGCGACCGCAGCGATTGGTGCATGATGCCGGGTAAGGCACAAATCGAGAACACTCATGCTGGACGAGCTACTGCATCGGGTTAGTAACCACACTCCACGCACGCTGGAGACCGATCGTCGTTTTCCCGAGGCCGCAGTGCTGGTGCCCATCACCCGCAGTGACGAGCCCGAGCTGGTTTTGACCCTGCGTGCCAGCGGCCTGTCGACCCATGGCGGCGAAGTCGCCTTCCCCGGTGGTCGCCGCGACCCCGAAGACTCCGACCTGATTTTCACCGCCCTGCGTGAAGCCGAAGAAGAAATAGGCCTGCCGCCGGGGCTGGTCGAGGTGATCGGCCCGCTCAGCCCGCTGATCAGCCTGCATGGCATCATGGTCACGCCCTATGTCGGGGTGATCCCGGATTTTGTCGAATACCGGGCCAACGATGCCGAGATCGCCGCGGTGTTCAGCGTGCCCCTGGAATTCTTCCGCAAAGACCCTCGCGAACATACCCATCGCATCGACTATCAGGGCCGCAGCTGGTACGTGCCGAGCTATCGCTTTGGCGAATACAAGATCTGGGGGCTGACGGCGATCATGATCGTCGAGTTGATCAACCTGCTGTATGACGCCAAAATCAGCCTGCATCAACCTCCCAAAAGCTTTATCAATACCTGAAGCCATCGTTCGAATGGCACTGCCCGAGCCCTGAGGAATACAACAATGAAATACCGCCTGGGCGACGCCCGTGTCGAAACCCATCCACAGAGCTGGGTCGCCCCCAATGCCGTGCTGGTGGGCAAGGTCAAGCTGGAGGAGGGCGCCAACGTCTGGTTCAACGCCGTGCTGCGCGGCGACAACGAGTTGATCCTGATCGGCAAGAACAGCAACGTCCAGGACGGCACCGTGATGCACACCGACATGGGCTATCCGCTGACCATCGGCACCGGCGTGACCATCGGCCACAACGCCATGCTTCACGGCTGCACCGTCGGCGACAACAGCCTGATCGGCATCAACGCGGTGATTCTCAATGGCGCGAAGATCGGCAAGAACTGCATCATCGGCGCCAATTCGCTGATCGGCGAAGGCAAGGAGATTCCGGACGGGTCGCTGGTCATGGGGTCGCCCGGCAAAGTGGTGCGCGAATTGACCGAGCCGCAAATCAGGATGCTGGAAGCCAGCGCTGCCCACTATGTGCACAACTCGCAGCGTTATGCCCGCGATCTGGTCGAGCAGGAAGAATGAGCACGCCCGAACGCCCGGTGGCATCGCCCTGCGTGAGCATTTGTGCGCTGGATGACGATGATATCTGCACCGGTTGCCAGCGTACGGTTGAGGAAATCACCCGCTGGAGCCGCATGACCAACGACGAACGGCGCACGGTGCTGGGGTTGTGTCATGAGCGGGCCAAGGCCAGTGGGCTGGTGTGGATGTTACCCACCAAATCCAATAACTAAGTCGGTCGCGCTTTTGTGGCGAGGGGGCTTGCCCCCGTTGCGCTGCGCAGCAGCGCCAAATCCTGCAATCACATTCTGTCTGACCAACCTGGCCCGCTGAATTTACGACTGCTGCGCAGTCGAACGGGGGCAAGCCCCCTCGCCACAAAAGCGCTTCGCCACAGGTTATTTGTGTACCGAAGATGAAGTACCCTGTGCACAAAATTGACAGGTACTACTGCTCCCATGCTCTTCCTGATCACCTACATCAGCAGCGTCGTGCTGATCAACTTCGCCTTCTCCACCGCCCCCCACCTGGACATCATCTGGTCGGCCTGGGGCGGGCTGGTGTTTATCCTGCGCGACATGGTGCAAACCCGTTTCGGGCATGGCGCCCTCATGGCGATGCTGGTGGCGCTGGTGTTGTCCTACGCCACCTCCGATCCGTCCATCGCCCTGGCCAGCGCCACGGCGTTCGCGGTTTCCGAGTGCATCGACTGGCTGGTGTTCAGCATCACCAAGCGCCCGCTGCATGATCGCCTGTGGATAAGTTCGGCCCTGAGCATTCCCCTCGATACCTTTATCTTTTTCGGCATGATCGACGCCCTGACGCCGGGGGTGATCCTCACCGCCCTGGGTTCGAAATTCGCCGGGGTCACCGCCGTGTGGCTGATCATGGCCTGGCGCCTGCGCAAACAGGCTGTCGTCAGCTGAAGTTCATGTAAAATGCCGCGCTTTCTCCCCATGGGAAGCGTGCTTCCCTCGATGATCCGCTTCTTGAGGACCTTCAGATGACCCGTATCGGAACTCCATTGTCGCCCACCGCGACCCGCGTATTGATGTGTGGCTGTGGCGAGTTGGGCAAGGAAGTGGTGATCGAGCTGCAACGCCTGGGCGTTGAAGTGATTGCCGTGGATCGCTACGCCAACGCGCCGGCCATGCAGGTGGCGCACCGCAGCCACGTGATCAACATGCTCGATGGCGCTGCCCTGCGTGCCGTGATCGAGGCCGAGAAGCCGCACTTCATCGTTCCGGAAATCGAAGCCATCGCCACCGCGACCCTGGTGGAGCTGGAGGCCGAAGGTTTCACCGTGATCCCGACCGCCCGCGCCGCGCAACTGACCATGAACCGCGAAGGCATCCGTCGCCTGGCCGCTGAAGAGCTGGACCTGCCGACCTCGCCGTACCACTTCGCCGACACCTTCGAGGACTACAGCAAAGCCGTTGAGGACCTCGGCTTCCCATGCGTGGTCAAGCCGGTCATGAGTTCCTCGGGCAAAGGCCAGAGCCTGCTGCGCAGCGTCGATGACGTGCAGAAAGCCTGGGATTACGCCCAGGAAGGTGGCCGTGCCGGTAAAGGTCGGGTGATCATCGAAGGCTTCATCGATTTCGACTACGAAATCACCCTGCTGACCGTGCGCCATGTCGGCGGCACCACCTTCTGCGCGCCGGTCGGCCATCGTCAGGAGAAGGGCGACTACCAGGAGTCCTGGCAGCCGCAGGCCATGAGCCCGATTGCCCTGGCTGAATCCGAACGCGTCGCCAAAGCCGTGACCGAAGCCCTGGGTGGTCGTGGTCTGTTCGGCGTCGAGTTGTTCATCAAGGGTGATCAGGTGTGGTTCAGCGAAGTCTCGCCGCGCCCGCACGACACCGGTCTGGTCACGCTGATCTCTCAGGACCTGTCGCAGTTCGCCCTGCATGCACGGGCCATTCTCGGCCTGCCGATCCCGTTGATCCGTCAGTTCGGGCCATCGGCTTCGGCGGTGATTCTGGTGGAAGGGCAGTCGACCCAGACCGCTTTCGCCAACCTCGGTGCCGCCTTGAGCGAGCCGGATACCGCGCTGCGCCTGTTCGGCAAGCCTGAAGTCAAAGGCCAGCGCCGCATGGGCGTGGCCCTGGCGCGCGACGAGTCGATCGAAGCCGCCCGCGCCAAGGCGACCCGTGCTTCGCAGGCGGTTGTGGTAGAGCTGTAAAACTTCTCGGGCAAGTCTGCAATCCCTGTGGGAGCGGGCTTGCCCGCGAAGGCGTCGGCACAGCCAACATAGGTGTTGACTGACCCACCGTCTTCGCGGGCAAGCCCGCTCCCACAGGATCGGTACCAGGCATCAGGTCGGGGTCGACCTATAATTTGTGGATGCCCAAGACCCTTCATCAATGCTCCAGGCCTGTACCCATGAATTCCCAAAGCATCATCGTCCCGAAAATCTCCACCCTGCCGGTGCACGAGCCCCGGGCCCGGGCCGTTGTGCGCTGGCTGGTGCGCAAGAACATCATCCAGGAAGAGCTGACCACCTGTGGTCGCACCGGCAATCGCATGGCCCATGCCATCGCTGACGGTGCCCGCGCAGTGGTCCTGCACCCCGAAGCCCTGCCGTTCGGCGAGCCGGTCAATGGCCTGGAGATCATTACCAAACGCTGCATCTATACGCCGGCCAAGGGGTTCCTAGAAGAAGCAGGTTGCGCCGAGTGTCGCAAGGAAGTCGGTGAAGCGCTGTTCGAAAGCCTGGAAGACTGGATGCCGGGGCGCACCGATAACTTCACCTGCCCGGAATGCGGGCATGAAGACGACATCAACGGCTTTCTGTTCTTGCAGGAATGCGGCTTCTCCAACCTCGGGTTCATTTTCAACAACTGGGCCGAAGCCGGGTTCAAGCAAAGCTTTCTCGACGAATTCGCCGATTGGCTCGATCAGCCGGTCAGCTGGGTGAAAGTCGAACTCTGACGGTAGGAGCTGCCGAAGGCTGCGATCTTTTGACTTTGATTTTTCAAGATCAAGATCAAAAGATCGCAGCCTTCGGCAGCTCCTACAGGAACGTGGTGAATACCGTAGATTCGGGCATTAATTCCCGTATGTCAGTAATGCCAATAATAGTCAGAGTTTTACATTGAACCCGAGGGGGTGTCTGACTATAATGGCGCGCTTCCATTTTCCCGCTCGGGAGCCCCCGCGATGCTGCGTATCAGCCAAGAAGCTCTGACATTCGACGACATTCTCCTAGTGCCCGGTTATTCCGAGGTGCTTCCTAACGAAGTCAGTCTCAAGACCCGCCTTACCCGTGGCATCGAGCTGAATATTCCACTGGTCTCCGCCGCCATGGACACCGTCACTGAAGCCCGTCTGGCAATTGCCATGGCTCAGGAAGGTGGTATCGGCATCATCCACAAGAACATGACCATCGAGCAGCAAGCTGCCGAAGTCCGCAAGGTCAAGAAGTTCGAAGCCGGTGTCGTAAAAGACCCGATCACCATCGAGGCTGATGCCACGGTGCGCGACCTGTTCGAACTGACCCGCCTGCACAACATCTCCGGCGTTCCGGTACTGCACAATGGCGACCTGGTCGGCATTGTCACCTCCCGTGACGTGCGTTTCGAGAACCGTCTGGAAGCCACTGTCCGTGAAGTGATGACGCCTAAAGAGCGTCTGGTCACGGTCAAGGAAGGCGCCGACAAGAACGATGTGCGTGAGCTGCTGCACAAGCACCGCATCGAGCGCGTGCTGATCGTCGACGACAAGTTCGCCCTCAAAGGCATGATGACCGTCAACGACATCGAAAAAGCCAAGGCTTACCCGCTGGCCAGCAAGGACGATCAAGGTCGTCTGCGCGTTGGTGCTGCCGTCGGTACCGGTAAAGACACCGGTGACCGCGTCGCTGCCCTGGTCAACGCCGGCGTTGACGTGGTGGTGGTCGACACCGCTCACGGTCACTCCAAGGGCGTGATCGATCGCGTTCGCTGGGTCAAGCAGAACTTCCCTGAGGTGCAGGTCATCGGCGGCAACATCGCCACCGGCGCTGCCGCCAAGGCCCTGGCCGAAGCCGGCGCTGACGCGGTCAAGGTCGGTATCGGCCCTGGCTCGATCTGCACCACCCGTATCGTCGCCGGTGTCGGCGTACCGCAAATCAGTGCCATCGCCAACGTCGCCGCTGCCCTCGAAGGCACTGGCGTACCGTTGATCGCCGACGGCGGTATCCGTTTCTCCGGTGACCTGTCCAAGGCCATCGTAGCCGGTGCTTCCTGCGTGATGATGGGCTCGATGTTCGCCGGTACCGAAGAAGCGCCGGGCGAGATCGAACTGTTCCAGGGCCGTTCGTACAAGGCTTATCGCGGCATGGGTTCGCTGGGCGCCATGTCCCAGGCCCAGGGTTCCTCCGACCGTTACTTCCAGGACTCCTCGGCAGGCGCCGAGAAGCTCGTTCCGGAAGGCATCGAAGGGCGTGTTCCGTACAAGGGCACCCTGAGCGCGATCATCCACCAGTTGATGGGCGGCCTGCGCTCCTCGATGGGCTACACCGGTAGCGCCAACATCGAAGAGATGCGCACCAAGCCCGAGTTCGTGCGGATCACCGGCGCCGGCATGGCCGAGTCCCACGTCCACGACGTGCAGATCACCAAGGAAGCGCCAAACTACCGCGTAGGTTGAGCCTTCCAGCAAAAAGTTAACGACCGGGGCTGTTTTATTCAGCCCCGAGTTGTTTCTGAATCACGACTGTTTCCGAATTTTTTAGACGAGACTGAATCATGGCCCTCGACATTCACGCTCACCGCATCCTGATCCTCGACTTCGGTTCCCAGTACACCCAGCTGATCGCCCGCCGCGTGCGCGAAATCGGTGTGTACTGCGAACTGCATCCGTTCGACATGGACGAAGATGCGATCCGCGAATTCGCTCCTAAAGGCGTCATCCTCGCCGGTGGCCCGGAGTCGGTTCACGAAGCCAACAGCCCTCGCTGCCCGCAAGCCGTTTTCGACCTGGGCGTGCCGGTCTTCGGTATCTGCTACGGGATGCAGACCATGGCCGAACAACTGGGCGGCAAGGTTGAAGGTTCCGAGCTGCGTGAGTTCGGTTATGCCCGCGTTGACGTGGTCGGCAAGAGCCGTCTGCTCGACGGCATTGAAGACCACATCGACGCCGACGGCCTGTTCGGCCTCGACGTCTGGATGAGCCACGGTGACAAAGTCACCCGGATGCCGGAAGACTTCCACATCCTGGCCAGCACCCCGAGCTGCCCGATCGCCGGCATGTTCAGCGACGAGCGCCGTTACTACGGCGTGCAGTTCCACCCGGAAGTGACCCACACCAAGCAGGGCGGTCGCATCCTGTCGCGCTTCATCCTCGACATCTGCGAGTGCGAAGCGCTGTGGACCCCGTCGAAGATCGCTGAAGACGCCATCGCTCAGGTTCGCGCTCAGGTCGGCACCGACAACGTCCTGCTCGGCCTGTCCGGCGGTGTTGACTCGTCCGTGGTTGCCGCACTGCTGCACAAGGCCATCGGCGATCAGCTGACCTGCGTGTTCGTCGACAACGGCCTGCTGCGCCTGCACGAAGGCGAGCAGGTGATGGCCATGTTCGCCGAGAACATGGGCGTCAAGGTGATCCGCGCCAACGCCGAGGACCAGTTCCTCAACAACCTGGCCGGCGAAGCCGACCCGGAGAAGAAGCGCAAGATCATCGGCCGCACCTTCATCGACGTGTTCGATGCCGAATCCTGCAAGCTGGACAACATCAAGTACCTGGCCCAGGGCACCATCTACCCGGACGTGATCGAGTCGGCTGGCGCGAAAAGCGGCAAGGCCCACGTGATCAAGTCGCACCACAACGTGGGCGGCCTGCCGGAAGAAATGAACCTGAAACTGGTCGAGCCACTGCGCGAACTGTTCAAAGACGAAGTCCGTCGTCTGGGCCTGGAACTGGGCCTGCCGTACGACATGGTCTACCGTCACCCGTTCCCGGGCCCGGGCCTGGGCGTGCGCATCCTCGGTGAAGTGAAGAAGGAATACGCCGACCTGCTGCGTCGTGCCGACCACATTTTCATCGAAGAACTGCGCAAGGCCGACTGGTACCACAAGGTCAGCCAGGCGTTCGTGGTGTTCCAGCCGGTGAAATCGGTTGGCGTGGTCGGCGATGGCCGTCGTTACGCCTGGGTCGTGGCCCTGCGTGCGGTGGAAACCATCGACTTCATGACCGCGCGTTGGGCTCATCTGCCCTACGAACTGCTGGAAACCGTATCCGGCCGCATCATCAATGAAATCGAAGGCATCTCCCGCGTCACCTACGACGTGTCGAGCAAGCCGCCGGCGACCATTGAGTGGGAATGATCCCGCGCCAGCCTTGATGTTCTGAAGGCTGGAACACAAAAACCGTGTGAAATCCGATTTCACACGGTTTTTTTGTGCGCCGGTTACAGCGGTTGCGACCAGCCGGCCAGTGTCATGCCCATCTGATCCAGCCCATTCAATAGCGCTTTCATGCTGCCAAAGCGCTTGCCATTGATCGAAGGCCATTCGGGGCGTTCGATGTAGAAGCGGCCGTTATCGTTCTCGATGAGCGTACGCACGACTGCATTGCTGCGGCTGCGGTGCACCAGGAAGGTCATGCGCGGTTGCAGTTTCAAGGTGTACATCCCGCGGTGGGGCAAGGCCGCTTCGATTTCCGGCATGGTCTGCGCTTTCCATGGCGTTGCCATTCGCAAGAGCAAATCACCTTTGACCAAGGCGCTGCGATCGAACGCGGTTCCGCCCAACGGCAGGATTCTTCCCGGGTCGGCCTCGATGCCCACCGGGGCGCCTTCGGCGACATCTTCAACGCGTATGCCGATGGCTTCTTCCAGTTCGCTGACGCCCGCCACGCCTTCGAAGGTGTTGGAGTGGGAGTTGCCCATCAGCGCCACCCATTTGTGCGCGCCACGCAGGGCCTGGTCGCTGCGGATGATCGAGCGGGCGAAGTAGTTCATCATTTTCTGTCGCGCCGTGGGCTCAACCGCAGGCTCCAGCGAACCGACCTTCTCCATGCCGTTGAGCCGGTAGCTCGCCATGCAATCGATGGCCTGCACCCGAATCTTGAAACGACGGGCCTGTTTGACCAGTTGCAGAAACGTGTCGCGCCCCAGCGGGTCGGTCATGTTGCCGACATCGAGTGCGTTGAGGTAGCTCTCCAGGTCTTTCGCCATCGTCCCGGTTTCGAAATACGTATCCAGCGCCGCTTGATGGAAGTCGGTCAGCAGATGTTCCATGTACAGGGTCTTCACATTCTTGTTGGCCAGCAGCTCCATGTTCTCGATCAGCCACTGCTTGCTGGCGATGGAGCTATGGCTTTCGCCGATGACCAGGCCTCGGGCATGTTCGAGGCTTTTCGCGATGATGTCTTTGGCACTGGCCTCGGGAGCAAGCGCCGGGATCGGCGGACGTGCGGGAAGTTGTAGCTCGGCGTAAAAGCGCACGGCATCGCGATGCAGGCGTTTTCTGATCGCCTTGAAGTCGCGGTAGGGATCGTGCTCGTTGAGGCTGTCGTAGAAGTCGCGTAACGACTCGTCGTCCTGGCCGTTCGCGCCACCTTTCAGTTCGGCCTTCAACTGCTCGGGCATGTCGTACTCCGAGGCGGGCAAGCGCAGCATGGGTGTCTTGCCACCACCGTTGAGCCCGCCGCGCGGCATGGTTTGCCATTCACCCTGAGCGTTCAGGCGCACGGGGATCGAGTTGGAGAACGCGTGAGGGTTTTCCGGGTCGATGACGGCCCAGTGCCCGCCGCCGTTGAGGTCCGCTTCCCAACGCACGTAGTAAGGCGTGTGGTCGAGCATGATGGCGGTTGAAGGATTGGAGTTGAGTCGATAGATGCCCTGGAATTTTCCGGGCTCATCAACCATCGTTTCACCTTCAAGCAGTTCGTTGGCCTGCCAGTTGGAGGGAATGGTCGGGCGCGGGATGTCAGGCAACGCCTGTGCCACGTCTTGAAGTACCGGCCAGCCCATTGGCCGCATGCCTTTTGCGATCAGTGCCTGTTTCAGTTCCTCGTAACTATCCACCGTCATGGACTCGTAGGTCGGTGCGAGCGGGGTATCCAGATTGATCCTGCCGCCGGGAGTCAAACGGATAACACTGTCGGCCATGCGCCCCTCGGCGTTGCGATAGACCACCAGCACGCTGCTGCGGTAGCGCTGGAAGGTGAACATCCCCGGTTCCGGCAACAGCGCCCGCAGGTCTTGTGGCGTTCTGTAGGCCCACGGGGTTTCCACTTGCACACGCCAGTCGCCTTTGATCCAGGCCTGGAGGCTGTCGGGATCGGCCACACCGTCCGTTTCAAAAACGGGGGAGTCCGGATAGTCGGCAAACTCTACCGCTATCCCGGGATCGGCACTGACGGGCTGCGCCTGTCCCGGCGTGACGTCAGCGATGCGCACACTCAATGCATCGGTCTGTTCGCTGATGCCTTGGTAACCTCTGAATGCCGTCATGTTTTCTTGATTGACCAGGGCAACCCATTTCGACGACTCCTTCAATTGTTCGTTGAAGTTGATCACTTCACTGGCGAAAAAACCTCGCACCATCTGGTTCTGCGGTTCCGGGTCGAACGGGTCGTCATTGACGTTGTAAGTGGTGGACATGTCGATGGCCTGTACCCGGATGCGCTGGGCATTGGCCGTTTTCACCAACTGTTTGAGATTGAATTGACCTTCGGGATCGTTGCCCGCCTTCAAGTCGAGTTTGTTCAGGTAGTTCTCCAGTTCTTCGGACATCTCTGCGCTGCGGGCGAAGGCGTCCAGGTCGAGCTGATTGGCGTTCGCCAGCAGTTCCTGCAAGTACAGCGTCTTGACCCCACGCCGAGCCAGTTCGGGCATGTTCTCGATCAGGAACTGTTTGCTGCCGATGGCGCCGCGGCTCTCGCCGAAGACCAGCCCCGGCTTGCTTGCGAATGCAGTGTCGAGCAATTGCGCCGGGGTTTCGATCAGTTCGGCAGCAGGCCTCGGCAGGCGGAGCGTCGGTGGATGAAGCTGGTAATACGCGTTGGCATCGCTGATCAGGTTTCGGCGAGGTACATCCTGGGCCAGATCGAACTCGCTCACCGACACTGTTGCCCCTGATTCGGTGGTGAATACCGTGCGCACCTCGGCGCCGCCGAGTGCCCAGCTGCGCATTTCGGGGTCATCCAGTCCGGGCACATGAATGCCCTCCGATCGCGCCCACTCTTCGACGACGGGCGCGCCCGTTGCGCTTGCATCCGGTACAGGTGGCACGTCCATACCGCCCTGCAACCCCAGGCGCGGGATGACTTCCCACTTGCCATCGGCGGCCAGACGCACGGGAATCGAACCGGAAAAGGCATTGGGGTTGGCCGGGTCGATGATGGCCCAGTGGCCGCGACCGTTGAGATCGCTTTCGTAGCGCACGAAGTACGCGCTGTCATTGAGCTCGATCGCGGTGGAAGGGTTGGACGCGAGCTGATGAATGCCCTGGAACTTGCCGGGCTCTCGCATCAGCGTGTCCTCGGACAACGGCACGTCGATCCTGAAGTTGTCCGGCACCGTTGGCGTGCGCTCGGTGGGCAGACCGGTTTCCCTCGGTGCTGGTTTAACCGCGGGTTCGGTCGATTCAAGCAGATCGGACATCTCTTTGGCTTCGGCGGCTTCGATATCAGGGCCGATTTCCTCCAGCGAGCCCGGGCCCTTTAGGACCAGCAGGTTGAACAGCAAATCAATGCCGCTGAGCACCGCACCGAGGATCCCGGCCTTGCGCTCCTGCGCGGTTTTGCCATTCACCGCCTGATCGATGTTCAGACCGATACTGGCGATGCTGGCGCCGATCACGGGCAGGGCGACCGGCCAACCGACCACCGCCATCGGGCCGAAGACTTTCACGCCGGCGCTGAGGTAGCCGAGCCAGAGCTTTTTGCGCAGGTCGCCATTGGAGGTCAGCGAGAGCGCGGCTTCGGCGAACATCGCGTCCTTGGTCGAGTCGCGCAGCCAGGTGAAGGCATCGCCGCTGATGACCTGATCTTCCTGGTTGATCAGGTGATGATCGTACTGGCCCCAGGAGCTCACCAGCCGGTTCATGAGGTCGGTGATGTTCTCGTCGATTGCCTGCCGGTCAGCCTGGGAAAAGTGCGTCATGAACTGCCGGCGCACTTGTTTTTTGTTCATCTGCTGCAACACCCAGAAGTGCATGTCCGTCGCGGTTTCCAATACCGTGAACGCATTGATCTCACCGGGCAGGTAAACGATCTGGCGACCCTTGGGCGCGACAATGCGCAGCGCATTGATGGCGACGTAGCCGGCGACATCGAGGCTGCGAACATTGCCGGTGCAAGGGTGCAGCGCTTGCAGCATCGGCAGGCTGACGGGCCAGGTGACAGGGCCGATCACGGCTTGAGTGACGTACTGGAAATCCTCGTCACTCAACTGGCCTTTGTCCCGTGCTTTAACGGCTTTGATGAGAAAGTTGCATTTGGCCAGGGTGCGGAAATCGTCGCCGGATCGGGTCCAGAAGGTGGTCAGGCGTTCTTCGTACAGCGCGCTGAAATTGATGCTCCAGAAGTCCTTCAGCACGTCGTTGCCGTGCAGGCGCACTTCATTGCTTTCGTTGTAGATCTCTGCGTGGGGCCCCGCGGTGTAGAAGCCGCCATACACGTCGAGCAGGTCGGCGTTGTCCTGGTCGCCGACCCGAAAACGCTGGATCACCAGTTGCGTCAGGGTCATGGTCGACGTGGGCGTTGCGTGCACGTGCTCCCAACCGGTGAAGGCTTTCGAGCTGCTTTGGGAAGCGTCGAAACGATGGAAATAGACCTCGTCCGGATCGAGGCCGGTGACGTGGTACTTCTTCAGCAAATCGCTGGCGACTTCGTGGGCCGTGTCCTGCAGGCTCGGGCAGGTCTGGATCACGGTGGTGGCGATCGCCTTGAGGGCGGTCTTGTCGGCGGCATTGGGCAGCGGGCGGGTGTGTGTCGTGTTCATTGCACTCTCTTTCCTTGAGAATTCGAATGCCGAGGATGCTGCCCTCGTTCGATGAAGGTGCGCTGCATAGTTATGTCTCTTTATCCGCGAAATGGGTGTAGAGACACGGCCATCTGCGTCCATCCGCCGCGTTGCCCTTACTGTTTCGCAATCGCAGGTGTATCGTATTCGCCTTTTGCGGGTCCCTGGGGCCTGTCCGATTCGCGAGGTGGTTGGTTAATGTCCTTTTCCCGTCGACAAATACTCGGTGGTCTGGCCGGTCTTGTGGTGGTTGGCGTGGGAGCCGGTGGTGCGTCACGCTACTGGCTGGGCAAGATGGCCGATGCGGATGCAGGTCACGACTATGAGCTGATTGCGGCGCCGTTGGACGTGGAGTTGGTGGCCGGGCACAAGACCCAGGCCTGGGCCTTCGGTCCGTCGGCGCCGGGCACCGAGTTGCGGGTGCGCCAGGGTGAATGGCTGCGGGTGCGCTTCATCAACCACCTGCCGGTGGCGACCACCATTCACTGGCACGGTATCCGTTTGCCGCTGGAAATGGACGGCGTACCCTACGTCTCGCAATTGCCGGTGCTGCCGGGCGAGTACTTCGACTACAAATTCCGTGTACCGGATGCCGGCAGCTATTGGTATCACCCGCATGTGAACAGCAGCGAAGAACTCGGCCGTGGCCTGGTCGGCCCGCTGATCATCGAAGAGCGCGAGCCCACCGGTTTCAAGTACGAAAAGACCCTGAGCCTGAAGAGCTGGCATGTCGACGAGGTCGGCAATTTCGTCGAGTTCAGCATCCCCCGGGAAGCGGCCCGTGGCGGCACGGCGGGACGCCTGGCGACCATCAACGGTGTGCCGCAGGCGGTGATCGACTTGCCGGCCGGGCAGATCACCCGGGTGCGCATTCTCAATCTCGATAACACCCTGACCTATCGCCTGAACATTCCCGGCGTCGAAGCGCAGATCTATGCGCTCGACGGCAACCCCATCGAACCGCGCCCGCTGGGCAAGGAATACTGGCTCGGCCCCGGCATGCGCATTTGCCTGGCAATCAAGGCGCCTGCGGCCGGTGAAGAATTGTCCTTGCGCAACGGTCCGGTGCGCCTGGGTACCTTGCGTTCAGTGGCCAATACCGACGCACCGAGCGAATGGCCACCGGCACTGCCGGCCAACCCGATCGCCGAACCGGACCTGGCCAATGCCGAGAAACTCAACTTCAATTTCGAATGGGTCGGCTCGGTGTCGGTCAACGTCGACAACGGCAAGCCGCCGAGCCTGTGGCAGATCAACGGCAAGGCTTGGGACATCACTGACAAGACCTGCGCCGACCGCCCGATTGCCAAGCTGGAAAAGGGCAAGAGCTACATTTTCGAATTGAAGAACATGACCCAGTATCAGCACCCGATTCACCTGCATGGCATGAGCTTCAAGGTCATCGCCTCGAACCGGCACAAGGTGATTCCGTACTTCACCGACACTTATCTGCTGGGCAAGAACGAGCGCGCGCAAGTGGCGCTGGTGGCGGATAACCCCGGGGTCTGGATGTTCCACTGCCATGTGATCGATCACATGGAAACCGGCCTGATGGCCGCCATCGAGGTGGCGTGATGCGTCAGATTCGTCCCGCCGCCATCATCGATCGCAGCCGTGATCGCGAATTCATGCGTGAAGCCCTGGCCCTGGCCGCCCAAGGCGCGGCCCTGGGCGAAGTGCCGGTGGGCGCGGTGCTGGTGCAGGACGGTGAAATCATCGGGCGTGGCTTCAATTGCCCGATCAGCACCAGCGATCCCAGTGCCCACGCCGAGATGGTCGCGATTCGCGCCGCCGCCGAGGCCGTCAGCAACTACCGCCTGCCCGGCAGCACGCTGTATGTGACGCTGGAGCCGTGCAGCATGTGCGCCGGGCTGATCGTGCACTCGCGGATCACGCGGGTGGTGTATGGCGCGCTGGAGCCGAAGGCGGGGATTGTACAGAGCCAGGGGCAATTCTTTACCCAGGGCTTTTTGAATCACCGGGTGTTGCATGAGGGTGGGGTGTTGGCGGAGGAGTGCGGGGCTGTTTTAAGTGAGTTCTTCAAGGCCCGAAGAGCAAAACCTTCCGACTAAACACAGCCCCCCCTGTAGGAGC
>NZ_AKJO01000075.1:0-44041 GCF_000282295.1 Pseudomonas sp. GM33 | reverse complement strand
CAAGCCCGCTCCCACAGGGTTACGTGGGCGCTACAATCGGCTCCTTTCCCCCAGGAGCAGACTTCCATGAGCGCTTCCCACCGCCGTCCGGTCCCTTTGTCCAAGGCTTATCGTCTGCTCAATCATGGCCCGACCGTGCTGGTCAGCGCCGCCCACGATGGCCGGCGCAACATCATGGCGGCAGCCTGGGCCATGCCGCTGGATTTCGAACCACCGAAAATTGCCGTGGTGCTGGACAAGTCCACCTGGACTCGCCAGTTGCTGGAAGCCTCGGGCACTTTTGTGCTGAATGTTCCTTGCGCTGCCCAGGCTGACATTGTGCAGACCGTCGGCTCGACCTCCGGCCTGGAATTGACCCAGGGCCAGGGGCGCGACAAGTTCGAGACCTACGATTTGCAGACTTTCACCGGTGAATCGGTCGATGCGCCGATGCTCGAGGGCTGCGTGGCCTGGCTGGAATGTCGCCTGTTGCCGGAGCCGAACAACCACCAGCAATACGATCTGTTCCTGGCCGAAGTGATTGCCGCCCAGGCCGACGAGCGCGTGTTCAGCGAAGGGCGTTGGCACTTCGAAGGGCAAGACGCCTTGCGCACCTTGCACCACGTGGCGGGCGGGCACTTCCTGACCATTGGCGAGCCGGTGGACGGCAAGACCTTGCAGCCGTAAGGTTTCGACTATTCAGGTTGTAAGCACATTCACCAGGAGGCCAGGCGATGAGAAAGCTGCGTGTAGGGATAATCTTTGGCGGGCGCTCGGCAGAGCACGAAGTGTCGTTGCAATCGGCGAAGAATATCGTCGACGCTCTCGATCGTTCTCGCTTCGAGCCGGTGCTGATCGGCATCGACAAACAAGGCCACTGGCACCTCAACGACCCTTCCAACTTTTTGCTGAATCAGGAAAACCCGGCGCTGATCGCCCTCAATCAGTCCAATCGCGAGCTGGCCGTGGTGCCCGGAAAAGCCAGCCAGCAACTGGTGGAAACCAGCAGTCAGGAAATGCTTGGCCATGTCGATGTGATCTTCCCGATCGTCCACGGAACCCTGGGTGAAGACGGTTGCCTGCAAGGTTTGCTGCGCATGGCCGATCTGCCGTTTGTCGGCTCCGATGTGCTCGGCTCGGCCGTGTGCATGGACAAGGACATCAGCAAGCGTCTGCTGCGTGATGCCGGCCTGGCCGTGACGCCGTTCGTGACATTGACCCGCGCCTCGGCGGCACGCACCGGGTTTGCCGAGGTTCAGTCCCGGCTCGGTTTGCCGCTGTTCGTCAAGCCGGCGAACCAGGGCTCTTCCGTGGGCGTGAGCAAGGTCGCCGACGAGGCCGAATACAGCGCAGCGGTGGAGCTGGCCTTGAGTTTTGATACCAAGGTGTTGATCGAATCCGCCGTCAGCGGCCGCGAGATTGAATGCGCAGTGCTCGGCAATGAAGAGGCGATCGCCAGTGGTTGCGGTGAGATTGTGGTCCGCAGCGGGTTCTATTCCTACGACAGCAAATACATCGACGACATGGCTGCTGAAGTGGTGGTGCCGGCCAATATCAGCGTCGAGGCCAGCGAGCGCATTCGCGCCCTGGCCGTCGAGGCGTTCCAGGTGCTGGGCTGCTCCGGCCTGGCCCGCGTCGATGTGTTCCTGACCGACAGTGGGGAAGTGCTGATCAACGAAATCAACTCGCTGCCCGGTTTCACCCGCATCAGCATGTACCCGAAGTTGTGGCAGGCCACCGGCATGACCTACAGCGAGCTGGTGACGCGGTTGATTGAACTGGCGCTGGAAAAACATCAGGTTCGGCAGGGGTTGAGGATCAGTCGCTAAGTGCGCTGCTGATTTTCGCCTGCTCATGAACAAAAGGGCCTACCCACCGGTAGGCCCTTTTTTGTTCTCGCGTGCGACTCAATCCCCCAGCGCTTGTCCCTCACGCCGCGGGTCGGCACCTCCCGTCAGCGACGCTTTGCCCTGGGCGTCCTTGACCCGAACAATCGCCTGGGTGCCGCTGGTCATGTCGATTTCGCTCACGCTGTGCCCTTTGTCTTTCAGCGCCTGAATCAGCGCGGGGCTGAACTGGCCCTGTTCCAGTTCGGTCGGGCCGTTGCGGCTGCCGAAGTTGGGCAGGTTGATGGCCGCTTGCGCATCGAGATTCCAGTCGAGCAGGCCGATGGTGGATTTGGCCACGTATTCGATGATTTGCGAGCCGCCAGGGGAGCCGACAGTGGCGAGGAATTCGCCGCTCTGGCGGTCGAAGATCAGGGTCGGCGCCATGGACGAGCGCGGGCGTTTGCCGGGTTCGACGCGGTTGGCGACTTTCTGCCCGTTTTCCTCGGGGATGAACGAGAAGTCGGTCATCTCGTTATTGAGCATGAAACCCTGAACCATGATGTGCGAGCCAAACGCTGACTCGATGGTGGTAGTCATCGACACGGCGCCGCCTGCGTCATCGACGGCCACCACTTGCGAGGTGGAAATCCGCAGTGGCGAACGGTCCGGCGCATAGGCCACCTGGATGCCCGGCGGTGTGCCGGGTTTGGCCGTGCCCATGCTGCGTTCGCCGATCAGGGCGGCGCGGCTGGCGAGGTAGGCCGGGTCGACCAGGCCTTTGACCGGCACGGGCACGAAGTCGCTATCGGCCAGGTACTGCGCGCGGTCAGCGTAGGCCAGGCGTTCGGCTTCCGAGATCAGGTGCACGGCTTGCGGGTCGGGTTCGCTGCCGGCCGGGGCTGTGGTCTTGACCGGCTTCAGCGGTGCCAGCGCCAGGCGCTTGTCGCGAGCCTCCAGGGCTTGCAGCGTGCCGAGGATCTGCGCCACGGCGATCCCGCCCGAGGACGGTGGTGGCATGCCGCAGACTTGCCAGCGCTTGTAGTCGGTACACAGCGGTGCGCGTTCTTTGGCCTGATAGTTGGCGAGATCGGTCAGGGACAGGCTGCCGGGGTTGGCGTGGCCCTGAACCTTGGCGGCGATTTCCTCGGCGACCGGGCCTTTGTACAGGGCATCCGGGCCTTCATGGGCGATGCGTTTGAACACGGCGGCCAGTGCCGGGTTCTTCAAGTTTGTGCCGACTACTTTTGGGCTGCCATCGGCATTGCGGAAATAGGCCATCATTTCCGGGGAGCGCTGCATGGACGAATCCGCCGCGATCAACTGGTGCAGGCGTGGCGAAATGGCGAAGCCTTGTTCGGCGAGCTGGATCGCCGGTTCAAACAACTGCGCCCAGGGCAGGCGTCCGTGTTTTTGATGGGCCAGTTCCAGGGCGCGCAATACGCCGGGAGTGCCCACCGAGCGGCCGCCAATCTGCGCCTGGGTGAAACCCATCGGTTGTCCATTGGCTTGCAGGAAAAGCTTCTCGGTGGCACCGGCCGGGGCGGTTTCACGGCCGTCGTAGGTGCGTACCGCCTTGCCATCCCAGAGTACGATCAATGCACCGCCACCGATGCCCGACGACTGTGGCTCGACCAGCGTCAACACCGCTTGCATCGCAATTGCCGCGTCGATGGCCGAGCCGCCCCGGCGCAGCATCTCCCGCCCGGCTTCGGCCGCCAGCGGGTTGGCCGCCGCTGCCATGTATTTTTCGGCGTGTTGAGCTTTCAGGTCGGTGCGGAAACCGGAAGCGCTTTCCGGGGCGAGCGGCAGCGTCGGCACCGAAGCGTTGTTGCACGCGGCCAGGGTCAAGGCACTGACGACCAGTGCCAGGGCAGGCAGGCGATGGCGGCGCAAAGCGAAGGTTGAAAACACGTGGGGTACTCCGTCCGTTGGATCTACGATCAGTGGACTTTATCGGCCGACCGGGAGGGACGCAAACCGGGGTCCCATGGCACTGACGTTTTTGTCCTTCATCAATGGCAGGAATTTCTGTAGGGTCGTTGCCAACAGACAGGCCAGAAAATCAACAAGAGGCAGACATGCACACCGAGTTCCCAACCCAGCCCGGCTACCGTGCCCAGCGTGAACAGTTCCTGGCCGCAGCGGCTGCCGCAGGCGCAACCTTGACTGAATATCCACACCCGCTCAAAGGTCCGTTCGGTGAGTCGCTGAGTACCGATGTGGCGGTGTTGGGGGATCCGGGCGCCAAGCGTCTGTTGGTTGCGCTGAGCGGCACTCACGGGGTTGAGGGCTTCTATGGCTCGGGCTGCCAGATCAAATGGCTGCAGGAGTTGGGCAAGCGTTCCCTGCCAAAGGATGTCGCCGTGGTCATGATCCATGCCATCAACCCCTGGGGCATGGCGTGGTTGCGTCGGGTCAACGAAGACAACATCGACCTGAACCGCAATCACCTGGATTTCCAGCGCCCGCTGCCGGACAACCAGGCCTATAACACCTTGCATGAAATCTATGCCTGCCCGCAGTTGCACGGCCCCGAGCGTGAGCGTGCCGATGCCTTGCTCGACGAGCAGATTCGCCTGCATGGCTGGCCAGCGGTGATGTCGATCGTCGAGGGCGGTCAGCATGCTCACCCCGATGGCCTGTTCTACGGCGGGCTGGCGCCGAGCTGGTCGAACCGCACGCTGCACCGGATCGTGCAACAGCATGTGGCCCATGCCGAAGTGGTCATGTGTTTTGACTTGCACACCGGTGCGGGTGAATACGGTCATCCGATGCTGCTGACCATCACCGAGTCCGCCTATCCGGCGCTGCCGGATGCGCAGGCGATCTACGGGCCGTGGCTCTACAGCCTGCAAACCGGCGCCGACACTGTCAGCGAAACCGGTGTGGCGGCAACGGCCACTGGCTACACCTCGCAGGCATTGATCAATGCACTGCCGCAGGTGCGCTTGATGCCTTTTGTCATCGAGTGCGGAACGTATCCGGGGCCGGACGTTCACCGCCATTTGCGCGATGACCACTGGCTGCATCTGTATGGCAATCCGGGTGACGCAACAGGGCGCGGGATCAAGTTGAATCTGCTGGAGCAGTTCTATCCGGCCGATAGCGATTGGCAGTCGATGGTCTGGTTGCGCACGTGGCAGATCTGGGAGCGGGCGTTGTCGGTATTGCCGACCGTGTAGGAGCGAGCCTGCTCGCGATGGTCGTTAACGATAACGCGTGTTTACTTGCTAAACGCGTTGCTCTTGAGTCCATCGCGAGCAAGCTCGCTCCTACAGGGATATAAAAGCGAGGCATAAAAAAACGGCCTACCTTTCGGTAAGCCGTTTTTAGTACTTGGTGGCTACACAGGGACTTGAACCCCGGACCCCAGCATTATGAATGCTATGCTCTAACCAACTGAGCTATGTAGCCAAGTGGCGCGCATTATTCACCGGTAACGGGGATGCGTCAAGCATAAATCTAAAATATTTCTCTGCGCTTTCAACCGTTTATCAAAATCTACCTTCCAAGCAGGGGTGACGGGCAGCGCTGGAACCAGCGACTGGCCTGTTCGTACGCGTGCGCCAATTGCAGCACAGCGAAGTCGGCCTGGTGTCTGCCGATGATTTGCAGGCCCATCGGCAGGCCGCTGGCGTTGAAGCCGACCTGTACGTTGGCCACCGGGCAGCCGGACAAGGTGCCGGGAATCACCACCTCCATCCAGCGGTGATAGGTGTCCATGCTCACGCCTTCAATGGAAGCGGGCCACGCTTGGGTCTTGTCGAACGGGAATACCTGGGCGCTGGGCAGTAGCAGGTAGTCATATTGTTCGAACAGCCTGGAGATCGCCCGATACCAGTCGCTGCGCGTCACTGACGCGGCAAACACTTCGCTGGCCGAGAGTTTCAGGCCGTTTTCCACTTCCCAGCAGGCTTCCGGTTTCAACAGCGCACGCTTTTGCGGGTCGGCATAGGTCGCACCCAACGAGCCGGCGACCATCCAGTGGCGCAAGGTTCGCCAACTGCTCCACAGCTTCTCTGGCGCGAATTCGGATTGAACCGGTTCAATGTGGCAACCCAGGCTTTCGAAGTCGGCAAAGGCTTTTTCGCACAGCGAGAGGACGCCTTTCTCCATCGGCAGATAGCCGTTGAAGTCGCCGAGCCAGCCCAGGCGAGTGCCTTTGAAATCGCGATCCAGCGGTGCCGCAAAGGCACTGCCGGACTCGGCAATCGACAGTGGCGCCCGCGCATCGGCCCCGGCCTGCACCGACAACAGCAACGCGGCATCGCGCACGCTGCGCGCCATGGGGCCTTCGTAACCGAGTTGGTCGATAAACAGGTCGGCACTGTCATCGAAGGGCACGCGGCCCTGGGACGGACGGAAGCCGAAGATGTTGTTGAACGCGGCCGGATTGCGCAGCGAACCCATCATGTCGCTGCCATCGGCCACCGGCACCAGGTGCATGGCCAGTGCCGCCGCTGCGCCGCCGCTGCTGCCGCCAGCGGTCTTGCTCGGGTCGTAGGCGCAACCGGTCGTGCCGAACAGCGGGTTATAGCTTTGCGAGCCAAGGCCGAATTCCGGGGTGTTGCTCTTGCCGATGATGATCGCGCCGGCGCCCTTGATCCGCTCGACCATGATGCCATCGCGTTCGGGAATGAAGTCCTTGTACAGCGGCGAACCCAGGGTGGTGCGGATGCCGCGCGTCAGGGACAGATCCTTGATGGCATGGGGCAGGCCGTGCATCCAGCCACGGTATTGGCCGCGGGCCAGTTCGGCATCACGGACATCCGCCTGGGCCAGCAGGTCATCCGGCGCTTGCAGGCTCACCAGCGCATTGATCTGCGGATTGAAGCGTTCGATATGGGCAAGATAAGTCTGCATCACTTCCCGGCAGGAAACCTGGCGCAGGCGGATGCGTTCGGCGAGTTCATGGGCCTGCAACAGGACCAGTTCGCTGATGATATTGGAGTTCATTGCAAGCGGCCTTTCAGACGGCTGGAAAAACGCCCCGCCTTTGCGTCGGGGCGGTGGAGATCAACGCATCAGGTTGGTCCAGAGACGGTCGGCCAGGCGGATCGCGCCTTCGCCGCAGGTCTTGCTGAACACCACTGGTGTGCCTTCGGGAATGTGCAGTTCCGGCGCGTCCTTGAGGCCTGCGTCGAGGAACGGCTCCACACCCTTGATCGGGCTCTGGTGCTTGAGGAAGTTCTGGGTCATCGCCGCGTTTTCAGGCTGGCTGAGGAACGCGATGAATGCCTTGGCGTTCGCCGGGTTCTTGCTGCCGGTCGGGATGACCATGTTGTCGACCCAGGCCAGTACGCCTTCTTTCGGGTACAGGTATTTCAGGCTCGGTTTCATTTCCCGGGCGCGCATCGACGAGCCGCCCCAGAAGGTCGACATGTCGATTTCACCGGATGCCAGGTTTTCGCGGATCGAGCCCGCCTTGGAACTGTAGGTTTTGACGAAGGGTTTCTGCGCCTTGAGCAGGGTCAGGATCTGCTGCATCTGCTTCGGATCTTCACTGCACAGCGGAATGTTCAGGTACAGGCTGGCCATGTCCACCACGTCACTGACCGAGTCGAACATGTTGATTCGCCCTTGCAGCTCGGCCGGTGGCTCGTAAAGCACCTTGAGGCTGTCGGCAGGGCCTTTGTAGCGCTCGGTATTGATCACCACGCTGGTGGTGCCCCAGATGAACGGTACGGAATAGGCGCCTTCCGGGTCCCAGGTCGGCTTTTTCAGGTTATCGACGACGCCGGCGTAGTAAGGCTCGCTGACCGGATCGAAACGTTCCAGCAGTTTTTCCTTGATCAGGATCGGAATGAACTGGTGGGAAGGGATCGCTACGTCATAACCGGCGCCGCCCTGTTTCAATTTGGCCAGCAGGGTTTCGTTGGAGTCGTAGGAGTCGACGGTGACTTCGATGCCGGTCTGCTTCTGGAATTTGGCGAGAATTTCCGGCGAAAAGTAACCGCTCCAGCTCACCACGTTGAGTTTTTCCGCGGCCTGAACACTGCCGGCCATGGTCAGCGGCAAGGTCAGGAACAACGAAGCGCCGATGCTTTTAATCCACTTGCTCATGCTATTTCCCCACAGTACGTAGAAAGTTCAGGATTTCTTTTTGCCCAGCAGATAGGAAAGGGTCACGAACAGCACCGAGACGCCCAGGATCAGGGTCGAAACGGCGTTGACGTCGGGTGTCACGCCCATGCGCAACAGGCCGAAAATGAAGATCGGCAAGGTCGTGGTGCCGGCCTGGGAGACCATCATCGAGATCACGAAGTTATCCAGCGAGACGATGAAGGCCAGCATCAGCCCGGAGAAAATCCCCGGCATCAGCAGCGGCAACGTGACTTTGCGAAAGGTTCGCCACGGGCCGGCGTAGAGGTCGGCCGAGGCCTGCTCCAGGGACAGGTCCATGTCGTTCAGACGGGCGCGGATCGGCAGAAAGGCAAACGGAATACAGAACACCGTGTGCGCGATGATCAGGTTGCCGTAGCCCAGGGACAGGCCGATGGTGGAAAACAGCGCCAGGGTGGCGACGCCGACCACGATTTCCGGCAGTACCAGAGGCAACATGATCGCGCCCATGGACAGTTGCAGGCCTTTGAACTTGGCACCCCGAGATGTGCCGAGGGCGGCGAGGGTGGCGATGGCTGTGGCGACCATGCTGGCGCAGACCGCGATCAACAGGCTGTTGCCGGCCGCCTGGCGCAGGGCCTGGTTGGCGAAGGCCGCGCGATACCAGTCGAAGCTGAAGCCGGTCCACACCGTGGCCGACTGGTTGGCGTTGAACGAGAACACCACCAGCACGACGATCGGCGCGTAGAGGTACAGGTAGAACAGGAAACTGAATCCGCCGAAGCCGGGGAAGTCCTGCACGCCCAGCGTATTGCGTTTGAACAGGCCGATCATCACGCACCTCCTTTGGCGATGCGCTGGCGTTCGGCACGCAAGGCATAAACCGTCAGTACCAACATCACCGCGGCCATCAGCACCAGTGAAAGCGCCGCGCCGAACGGCCAGTTACGTGCATCGCTGAACTGCCGGAAAATCAGGTTGCCGAGCATCATCCGCGTGCCGCCGCCGAGCAGTTCCGGGGCGATCATCGCGCCCAGGCAAGGCACGAAAGTGAGGATGGCGCCGGCGATGATTCCCGGTTTGGCGATCGGCAACACCACTTTGCGCAAGGTCCGGACGCGTCCTGCATAGAGGTCCTGAGCGGCCTCGAGCAGGCGGGTATCCATCTTCTCCAGCGTGGCGTAGATCGGCAGCACGACGAAGGGCGCATAGGTGTAGACCAGCCCCAACAGCACCGCGCCGTCGGTGTAGAGCAGTTGCAACGGCTGGTCGATGACCCCGAGGCCCATCAGGCTGTTGTTGATAACACCGGTGTTGCGCAGCAGCAGAATCCAGGCGTAGGTGCGGATCAACAGGTTGGCCCAGAACGGCACGGTGATCAGGAAGATCAGCAGGCCACGGCGATGGGCTGGTTGCATGGCCAGCCATACAGCCACCGGAAAACCGATCAGCAGGGTGATGACGGTGGTCAGCCCGGCGATGCCGATGGAACGCAGGGCGATGATGAGATAGGAGTCGGCAAACGCCAGGCTGTCATCCAGTTGTCGCTCGAACAGCAGCGAGGTGTAGGCGTCGCTGCTGAAGACCTTGTTCACCCCGCCGTAGGGGTTGGCTTCCATCAGCGAGTATCCGATGACGATCAGGATCGGCACGATCAGAAACAGGCCGATGGCAATCAGCGCCGGGCTGACACCGAGAAAACTCTGGAAGGCCCGCCGACGTTCCAGCGTGTTGGCAATCGGTAATGCGTGCATGGCAATTCCTCGTGCTCAATCGTGCAGGACGCTGGCGCTGCCCTGGTCGAACAACAGACCGGCCTGGCTGCCGACGGCGAAGCGTTTGCTCTGGTCGACGCAGTTGGGGGTGCGCACGGTGAGGCGCGAACCGTCGCTCAGGCTGACCTGGTATTGCAGGTCGGTGCCGAGGTAGATCTGCGCTTCGATCCGACACGGCAGAGCGTTGCCCGTGCTGGCAGGCACCAGATGCAAACGCTCGGGGCGCACGGACAGTGCGACGTTGGCGCCGACTCGCACATCGCTGCACGGCTGTGCGGGCAGCGGGTGACCGGCCGGGCCGGCGAACCAGGCCAGTCCGTCTTCGACGCGGGTGACCGTGCCTTCGATGAAGTTGGTTTCACCGATGAAGTCGGCGACAAAGCGGTTGCGCGGGCGTTCGTAGATGTCTTCCGGACGACCGACCTGCTGCACTTCGCCTTCGGACAACACGGCGATGCGGTCGGACATGGTCAGCGCTTCTTCCTGGTCGTGGGTAACGAAGATGAAGGTGATGCCGGTGCGTGCCTGAATGGTTTTCAGCTCTTCGCGCATGGCTTGGCGCAGCTTGAGATCGAGGGCCGAGAGCGGTTCGTCGAGCAGCAAGACTTTGGGATGCGGCGCCAAGGCACGAGCGAGGGCGACGCGCTGCTGCTGACCGCCGGACAGTTGCGCCGGCTTGCGGTTGGCAAAGCGCTCCATCTGCACCAGGGCGAGCATCTCGCGCACCCGTTCGGCCATCTGCGTTTTGTTCAGGATCTTGCCCATCGGGTGGGATTCAAGACCGAAGGCCAGGTTCTCGGCGATGGTCATGTGCGGGAACAGCGCGTAATGCTGAAACACCGTGTTGACCGGGCGCTGGAATGGCGGGCGGTCGGCGATGTTTTCGCCGTAGAGCAGAATCTCGCCTTCGGTAGGGAATTCGAACCCGGCGATCATCCGCAGGAGCGTGGTCTTGCCGCAGCCCGAAGGGCCGAGGAGGGTGAAGAACTCGTTGTCGCGAATGTCCAGGTCGATGCTTTTGAGCGCCACCGGGCCAGTCTTTGGATCGCCGTAAACCTTACGCACTGAGCGGATGGACACCGCCAGCGTTTGCAGCGAATGCAGGGCATTCATGCGTTACCTCCGATTCCCCCATCGTCCGCGAGTGCTGTAATCAGCCGGGCCGTCGGACCATGGATATTATTTTTCTGGGCAGGATCGAGATGCGTTCGAGTGTTGTAACCAGCTGTTTTTTTGTTCTGCTGTGGCTGGATTATCAGCGAGGGGTTGCGGGGGGGAAACTTCAATTTTAACATAGGGGCTGTTAAAAAATTTAACAGCAGAAGGCGTTCAGAACCATGCCTGACCAGCGTTTGCCACCCCTCAACGCGGTGCGTGCCTTTGATGCAGCGGCGCGCTTGGGCAGCTATGTGGAAGCCTCCAAAGCCCTGCACGTGACCCAGCCGGCCATCGGCCGCCATGTGAAGTTGCTGGAAGACTGGCTGGGCATCCAACTGTTCGAGCGCACCTCTCGCGGGGTCAACCTGACGGCGGCGGGGCAGAAGTACCACCGCAAGATCACCGCCGCCTTGCAGTTGATCATCGAAGCCGGAAAAGAGGCGCAGCCCAAACACGCCGAGCGCTGGCTGCGCATCATGGTAGTGCCAGGGTTCGCCAAGCGCTGGCTGATGCCGCGCATCGAGGCCATGCGTCACCTGCGCCCGGGTTTGAAGTTCGCCATCGAACCCAATTCGACCTTCACCGAAGTGGATGGCAAAAGCGCTGATCTGGGCATTGTCTACGGGGTGGACGGCCAATATGCCCACTCCCGCACCAGCCTGATTTGCCCTCGGGTGTTTCCGATCTGTTCCCCTGAATATCTGGCCAGCGTCGAGCCCATCGGCAGCCCCGCGGACCTGGTGAAACACAACCTGATCCACGTCGATGACGGCGAGTGGTGGAACCTGTGGTTCGCCGCCAACGACCTCGACATTCACCTCAATTCGGACATGCTCTACGTCAACAATGACCACGCGCTGTCGGTGGCCGAGAGCGGGCAGGGCATTGCGCTGGCCAACGAAGTGCTGGTGCGTGAAGAACTCCATTCCGGCAAGCTGGTGCGGGTGGTGGACGCGCAAGTGAAGCTGGAAAGCTATCGGGTACTCACGCCGTCCGCCGAACTGTCGGCGGACGTGGCGTGGTTTATCGACTGGCTCAAGACCGAACTTGAGCGGGACTTCCCGGAAGCGGTGATCCGTGCCTGAGCAGGGCTGCCGGATTCAACTCAAGCGGAAACGCCCGGTGTTGTCGCTCAAGGCTTTGCTGCCCTGACTCAGGGTGTCCGCTGCCTGGTTCACCGCACGGGCACCTTCGAGCAAACGTAGCGCCGCCTGATCGACCTGCTGAATATTGCCGCTGACCTCGTCGGCGGTACTGGCCTGCTCTTCCACCGCCGTGGCGATGTGCGCCAGGGTATCGGTGACACTCTGCACCGCACTGGCGATTTCTCCGAGCCGTTCGCCAAGGCCGGTGACCGCTTGCGCATCACTCTCTGCCTGAGTGCACGCAGCTTCCATCAGGTTGACGGCCTCGTTCACGGTGTGACGCAGGCTGTCGACCGTGCCGGCAATCTGTGCGGTCGACGATTGAGTGCGCTGCGACAGGCTGCGTACTTCATCGGCCACTACCGCAAAGCCACGCCCTTGTTCGCCCGCCCGCGCCGCCTCGATGGCGGCGTTGAGTGCCAACAGGTTGGTCTGCTCGGCGACGCCGCGAATGGTGTCGACCACCAGTTGAATCTGCTGTCCTTGCTCGCTGACCCGGCCCAGGGCGGCCGCTGTCTCGTTCAGACGTTGATTGAGTTGCTGGATGCTCGCGGTGGTGCGCTGGCTGTCGCGGCTGCTGTCGGCGGCAATGCGCCGGGTGTGCTGGGCGCTGCCGGACGCCTGTTCGCAACTGTGGGCGACCCCTTGTGAGGTGGCGGCCAGTTGCGTCGCCGCTGCGGCAATCTGGCTGATCTGCAATTGCTGGGCTTCGACTTCGCCCAGGGCGTCACTGGAGTGATAGTTGAGGGATTGCACCGCGTGGCTCAGTTGCAGGGTTTCGTGATCCACGCCTTGCAGGCTGGTGCGCAGTTGCACCACGGCGACGTTCAGCGCGGTGCTGATGACCGCCAGTTCGTCCCGTCCCTGAACCGGCACTTGCAGGCTCAGATTGCCATCGCGCAAGGCCTCGGCCAGCACCGTGATGCCGCTGGCGCTGCGGCGGATCGAAGCCTGCAAGCAGATGAACAGATACAGCGCAGCCAACAGCAGGCAGCCGAACACGGCGGCCACCACAATGAACTGGCGGATCGCCGAGCCGTGGTAGTAATCCAGGCGTTGATCCAGCGATACCAGCGACTGCTGGCGCAACGAGGCGAGGTCAGAGAGCAGGGCGTCTAGACTGCGTTCGAAGTCCTCTGGCTTGAGGTTGATGCTGCCGCCGAACACGCCGTCATCCAGCACCTTAAGGCCCGTATCGAGGCGCTTGAGGCTGTCATGGTAATGCCCGGCCCAGGTTTGCAGGGCGCTGGGCAAGCGCGCTTCGAGCAGACCAGCGGTTTTAACAAGCTGCTCTCGTGCATCGCCGATGCGGCTGCGCAGGTCGCGCAGTTGCAGGCGGCTTTGCAGGGTGAACTGCCCGGACACTACCGACGCCTGGCCCACCGCCGCCAGGCGACCGACTCGTTCGATCAGGTCGGGTGCGTGTTGGGTGGAGATCTGCGTCAGCAGATAAGTCTCCAGCCACGGTGCCAGTGTCAGGCGATTGTCCATGGCGATCTGCTCGCGCAAGGCCTGCAGGGCGCTCAGGGCGTTGGTGAAGCGATCGTAGCCATCCGGCCACCAGCCGACGCTGCTCAGGCTTTTCGAGTCGAGGCCATCAAGGGCGGTTTGCAGGGCCTGATAACGGCTGAGTGTTTCGCTCTCGGCAGCTTCTTTTTGCAGGGCATTGCCCAACTCGACGGTGGCCTGGCTGACGGCGGGTTGGACTGCATCGAAGGCGGCCATCGCGGCGAGGGTGGCGGGTGTCGGCTGGCGGTTGGTTTCCGTGGCGCGCCAGCGGGCGGCGCGATCACGCTGGGCGGCGAGCAGATCATCCAGTGCATCAAGCGCCAGCAGTTGCCGCACCCCGGCACGTTCGCCGGAGATCAGGCTGAGTTTGTCGCGATAGTCCTGGCCGATCATCCACAGGCTGCCGGCCAGCGGCAGGATAAACAGCAGAAACAACAGCTGGAATTTGCGCGCAAAGCCAAAACGCCCCAGCAACCCGATCCCCGGTGATAAAAAAGCCTGCATGCCCCAAGACTCCTATGGACACCACGCACCATTGGCGTGCGTCGGAGGTTGTTGCACCGCCGACTCGTGCCCTCTAAAAAGGCCTCGAAAGTTCACCCTTGTCCGCTCTGTAGGCTGACTCTGTGGCGAAACTTCCCATTGTCGGTCTCCTTTGTAAGGAAGCCGCGTTCAAGCCGACAAAGAAGGCAAGATTCAGACCATGGCGTTGCGCCATCAACGATGTGGCGATGAAAGTCGAGGTCGTTAGCAGGCTAAGGGGATGGCGTTGCCGCACTGAAAAATGGCACATTGGCGCATCTGCCCGTTTGTACCTCCTGTTGTCTGGAAATTCCCATGGCTATCAGCAACGCCCAGACCGGCTCAGTGCCGGCGTCCGCTACGCCCCAAAGCAGTCCCTTGGTAATGCGCATCATCGGCGCGGTGGCGCTGGCGCATTTGATCAACGACCTGATCCAGTCGGTGCTGCCGTCGATCTACCCGATGCTCAAGGCCAGCTATGGCCTGACGTTCACCCAGGTCGGCCTGATCACCCTGACATTCCAGTTGACGGCCTCGCTGTTGCAGCCGTGGGTCGGTTACTACACCGATCGCCACCCCAAGCCGTGGCTGCTGCCGGCGGGTACGGTGTGCACCCTGGTCGGCATTCTGATGATGTCGGTGGTCGGCAGCTTCCCGCTGATTTTGCTGGCGGCGGGCTTGATTGGCATCGGTTCTTCAACCTTCCACCCCGAAGCGTCCCGGGTGGCGCGACTGGCTTCGGGCGGGCGCTTCGGGCTGGCGCAATCGACCTTCCAGGTCGGCGGTAACGCAGGCTCGGCGTTCGGCCCCTTGCTGGCGGCGGCGATCATCATTCCCTACGGCCAGGGGCACGTGGCCTGGTTCGGCCTGTTCGCGGTGTTTGCGCTGTTCGTGCTGTACCGGATCAGCCGCTGGTACGCCAACCACTTGAACCTGTTCAAGCTCAAGCAAGGTCAGGCAGCGACTCACGGCCTGTCCAAGGGCCGAGTGACCAGTGCGCTGGTGGTGCTCGGGCTGCTGGTGTTCTCCAAGTATTTCTACATGGCCAGCCTCACCAGCTATTTCACCTTCTACCTGATCGAGAAGTTCGACCTGTCGGTCGCCAGTTCGCAGTTGCACCTGTTCCTGTTCCTCGGTGCGGTAGCGGCGGGGACATTCTTTGGCGGGCCGATCGGCGACAGGATCGGGCGTAAGGCAGTGATCTGGTTCTCGATCCTCGGCGTTGCACCGTTCACCTTGTTGCTGCCCCATGTCGACCTGTTCTGGACCAGCATCCTGAGCGTGGTCATCGGCTTCATCCTCGCCTCGGCGTTCTCGGCCATCGTCGTGTACGCCCAGGAACTGGTGCCGGGCAATGTCGGGATGATCGCCGGGGTGTTCTTCGGTTTGATGTTCGGTTTCGGCGGGATTGGCGCGGCGTTGCTGGGGCACCTGGCGGATATTCACGGCATCGAGTACGTGTATTACCTGTGTTCATTCCTGCCGTTGTTCGGGGTATTGGCGATCTTCCTGCCTCGTACGAAAAAGTCCTGATCCAGCACAAATCCCCTGTGGGAGCGAGCTTGCTCGCGATGACGGAGTGTCAGTCAGTATCTTTGTTGGCTGACACACCGCTATCGCGAGCAAGCTCGCTCCCACAGAAAAGCAAAAACAAGGCACAAAAAAAGCCGCGTATCAAACGCGGCTTTTTCTTGGGCGTGTAGCTTACACGTTGAAGCGGAAGTGCATCACGTCGCCGTCCTTGACGATGTAGTCCTTGCCTTCCAGACGCCATTTACCGGCTTCCTTGGTCCCGGCTTCGCCCTTGTACTGGATGAAGTCGTTGTAGGCGATCACTTCGGCGCGGATGAAGCCTTTCTCGAAGTCGGTGTGGATTACGCCAGCGGCTTGTGGTGCGGTGGCACCGACGCGCACGGTCCAGGCGCGGACTTCTTCGACACCGGCGGTGAAGTAGGTCTGCAGGTGCAGCATTTCGTAGCCGGCGCGGATCACGCGGTTCAGGCCAGGCTCTTCGAGGCCCAGGGCTTCGAGGAACATGTTTTTCTCTTCACCGTCATCGAGCTCGGCGATTTCCGCTTCGATCTTGTTGCACACCGGTACAACCACGGCGCCTTCTTCTTCGGCGATGGCCTTGACCACGTCCAGGTGCGGGTTGTTCTCGAAACCGTCTTCAGCGACGTTGGCGATGTACATGACCGGCTTGGTGGTCAGCAGGTGGAAGCCCTTGATCACCGCTTTTTCGTCGGTGCTCATGGTCTTCATCAGGCTGCGTGCAGGCTTGCCGAGGGTGAAGTGAGCAATCAGTTGCTCCAGCAGGCCTTTCTGGACCACGGCGTCCTTGTCACCACCCTTGGCGTTGCGCGCGACTTTCTGCAGTTGCTTCTCGCAACTGTCGAGGTCGGCGAAGATCAGTTCCAGGTCGATGATTTCGATGTCGCGTTTCGGGTCGACGCTGTTGGAGACGTGAATCACGTTCTCGTCTTCGAAGCAGCGGACCACGTGGGCGATGGCATCGGTTTCACGGATGTTGGCCAAAAACTTGTTGCCCAGGCCTTCACCTTTCGACGCGCCGGCAACCAGGCCCGCGATGTCGACGAACTCCATGGTGGTCGGCAGGATGCGCTTTGGATTGACGATGGCCGCCAGGGCTTCCAGACGCGGATCCGGCATCGGCACGATACCGCTGTTCGGTTCGATGGTGCAGAAGGGGAAGTTCTCGGCCGCGATCCCGGATTTGGTCAGGGCGTTGAACAGGGTGGACTTGCCGACGTTAGGCAGACCGACGATGCCGCAATTGAATCCCATGGTGTTTTCCCCGAGGAGTGAGTCAGGCCTTCTGGCTGTGCAGGTTTTTCATCGCGCGGTTCCATTCCCCGGCGAGGATATCCGGCAGCACGCCGAGGGCAAAGTCGATGCTGGCATCGAGTTTTTCCTGTTCGGCGCGTGGCGCACGACCCAGGACGAAATTTGAAACCATACTGGCAACGCCCGGGTGGCCAATGCCAAGCCGCAAGCGGTGAAAGGTATTCTGATTGCCCAGTTGCGCAATGATGTCGCGCAACCCGTTGTGACCGCCATGGCCGCCGCCTACTTTGAGCTTGGCAACGCCCGGAGGCAGATCGAGTTCGTCGTGCGCCACGAGAATTTCTTCGGGCTTGATGCGGAAGAAACCGGCGAGTGCCGCCACGGCTTGGCCGCTGCGGTTCATGTACGTGGTGGGAATCAACAGACGAACATCCTGACCCTGGTGCGAATAGCGCCCGGTCAGGCCGAAATATTTGCGGTCCGCCACAAGGTTCACGCCTTGTGCGTTCGCGATGCGCTCAACAAAAAGGGCCCCTGCGTTATGCCGGGTCTGTTCGTATTCAGCGCCTGGATTTCCCAGGCCAACGATCAGTTTGATGGCAGTCACGATAGGGGCCCTTCATTGGAGTGGTGGATAACATCGCCGCAATCAGGGAAAGCGGCGAAAGTGGACGAAAATTGCTCATTTACCATGATGTAAACTCCGCGTTCTCGCCCGCTTTCTCGCTATGCTCTAGTCCGCGATGTTTCCGGTCACTCCGGCAGCGCAGAGTAAATTACTCTGCAGCGCCTTCTGCAGCTTCTGGAGCAACACGTGGAGCGTGGACGTTGGCAACAGCCTTGTCATCGCCGTGTGCCAGGGCCACGAACTCAACGCCTTTAGGCGCCTTGAGGTCCGACAGGTGAATGATCGAACCGATTTCAGCGTTAGCCAGGTCGACTTCGATGAACTCAGGCAGATCTTTCGGCAGGCAGGAAACTTCGATCTCGGCAACAACGTGCGAGATTTCGCCGCCTTTCTTGGTCGGTGCTTCTTCGTTGATGAAGTGCACTGGAACGATCGCGGTCAGTTTCTGGCCAGCGACTACGCGTACGAAGTCAGCGTGCATCACGTGGCCTTTGGCCGGGTGACGCTGCAGGGCTTTGATCACGACGTTCTGCTTGGTGCCACCAACGTTCAGCTCGATGATGTGGCTGTAAGCCGCTTCGTTTTCGAGCAGTTTGGCAACTTCTTTGGCCAGCATGCTGATGGATTCAGGGGCTTTGTCGCCACCGTAAACTACAGCTGGAACCAGGCTTGCGAGACGACGCAGGCGGCGGCTCGCACCTTTCCCCAGGTCGGAACGCACTTCAGCATTCAGAGTAAAATCGTTCATGTTGTATCTCCAAAATAACCACACTCGCCCCAGCGTTTGCGACCAGCGCTAAAGGCGATATGGGCAAAAAAGCCCCGCCCCGACAGGAATGCCGGGGCGGGGCGCTTTTCGTCAACGAGACATTTCGAGAAGGGCAGGGCCCTTAGCGGAACATCGCGCTGATCGATTCTTCATTGCTGATGCGGCGGACCGCCTCGGCAACTACCGGTGCGATATCCAGTTGACGGATACGCGCACAGGCTTGTGCTGCAGCGGACAGCGGAATGGTGTTGGTCACCACCAGCTCGTCCAGCACGGAATTTTCAATGTTTTCGATCGCCCGACCCGACAGCACAGGGTGCGTGCAGTAGGCGAAAACCTTGGCAGCGCCATGCTCTTTCAGGGCCTTGGCCGCGTGGCACAGGGTGCCGGCGGTATCGACCATGTCATCAACCAGAATACAGGTACGCCCTTCGACATCACCGATGATATGCATCACTTCAGAGTGATTGGCTTTCTCACGGCGTTTGTCGATGATCCCGAGATCCACGCCCAGGGATTTGGCAACGGCACGTGCACGCACGACGCCGCCAATGTCCGGGGACACGATCATCAGGTTTTCGAAGCGCTGATCTTCGATGTCATCCACCAGAACCGGGGAGCCGTAGATGTTATCTACCGGAATATCGAAGAAACCCTGGATTTGGTCAGCATGCAGATCAACCGTGAGAACACGGTCGATGCCGACTACGGTAAGCATGTCAGCCACGACTTTCGCGCTGATAGCCACACGTGCGGAACGCGGACGGCGATCCTGACGGGCATAACCAAAGTAAGGAATAACAGCAGTGATACGAGTAGCCGAGGAACGGCGGAAGGCATCGGCCATCACTACCAGTTCCATCAGGTTATCGTTGGTCGGAGCGCAAGTCGGCTGAATAATGAAGACGTCTTTACCGCGGACGTTTTCATTGATCTCGGCTGTAATTTCGCCGTCGGAGAATTTACCGACAGAGATGTCACCGAGAGGGATATGCAGCTGACGTACGACACGCCGAGCCAGATCGGGGTTAGCGTTCCCCGTAAAGACCATCATCTTGGACACGCGCAGTACCTGAAGGCTGAGGGTAACCTGGATGAGTATAGGAAAATGGCAGGGGCGGCTGGATTCGAACCAACGCATGGCAGGATCAAAACCTGCTGCCTTACCGCTTGGCGACGCCCCTGTATCTGTTGCAACGATTACCCGGTAATCGGTTCCTTTAGAGCAGACTTTGAAGCTTGCGATGCAACATCGAAACGTTGCTTCCTTTTGCTACAAAACCTGTAAGGGTCTCTGTCAGAAGGGCCAAGACTTTATCAGCTTCAGCTTTGCTTGGGAAGCCCCCAAACACACAACTTCCAGTTCCGGTGAGTTTTGCTTCGGTAAATTTACCTAACAAATTCAAAGCGTTACGTACCTCTGGATAACGCCTTGTTACCACCGGCAAGCAGTCATTTCGACTGTTTCCCTTGGGAACGGGGCGCACTTTAATGGGAGGAGTGTTACGTGTCAACAACGGATCTGAAAAAATTTCTGCCGTACTTACAGAGACTTGCGGTACCAGCACCAGATACCACGGTTCTTCCGGGTCGACAGGGGTCAGTTTCTCCCCCACACCCTCGGCGAAAGCCGCATGACCACGAACGAAAACCGGGACGTCGGCGCCCAGTGTCAATCCCAGGCCGGCCAGGCGATCTTCATCCCAGCCCAATTGCCATAGGTGATTGAGGCCGAGCAAAGTCGTTGCGGCATTCGAACTGCCGCCGCCGATCCCGCCGCCCATGGGCAGGATCTTGTCGATCCAGATATCGACGCCCAGCGAACAACCGGATTGCTCCTGGAGTTTTTTCGCGGCCTTGACGATCAGGTTGCTGTCGTGGGGTACGCCGGCGAATTCGGTGTGCAGTTGAATGACACCGTCATCGCGCAGGGCGTAGGTGATTTCGTCGCCGTAATCGAGAAACTGAAACATCGTTTGCAGTTCGTGGTAGCCGTCTTCGCGGCGACCGAGAATGTGCAGCATCAAATTGAGTTTGGCCGGGGACGGCAAAGTCAGGCGATTGGCTGGCATGTCATGACCCCAGTTTGCGCGGTTGCCAGGCCTTGATCACCAGGGTGACGTCAAGGTCGGTGCCATGCAGCTTGATGCGCTCGGGCAGCCAGTAACCGTTTTGCTGGGTGTAGTCGGTGTATTCGACCTGCCAGCCATCCTGCTCGAGGTTGGCCAGGCGACTGTCGGCATCCAGGGTCAGGTGACTTTTGCTGTCCGGAGACGGGAGCCCGCGTACCCACCAGGCCAGATTGGACACCGGCAGCTTCCAGCCCAGCTGTTCTTCGAGCAGTACTTCCGGATTCGGCGCGTCGTAGCGTCCCTGGTTGGCGACTTCCAGCGACACCTTGCCCGGACGTCCGGTCAGGCGAGCCGCACCACGGCCCAGTGGCCCGGACAGACGAATATCGTAGTAATCCTGGCGCTGCAGCCAGAACAGCGTGCCGCTGCCCGAGTCTTTTGGCGCACGGATGCCGATCTTGCCGTCGATCTGCCAGCCGTCGAGGCCGGTCAGTTGCTGTTTGTGCTCGCGCCATTGGGCGGCGTTGCCATGTCCCTCGACCGATTCGCGGGGACCCAGGCCTGCGCAACCGGCGAGCAGGGCGATAAAGCTGAAAACGATGAAATGGCGCAAAAACATAATCTTAAAGAGTCTCTGATCCGGTCAGGCGTTTGATGGTGCCACGCAGGGTCGGGCTGTCAGGCTGTTCCTTGAGGAATTTGCCCCAGACTTGTCTGGCTTCGCGCTGTTTGCCGTTGGCCCACAGGACTTCGCCCAGGTGCGCGGCGACTTCCTGGTCGGGGAAGCGTTCCAGGGCCTGGCGCAGCAGGCGCTCGGCTTCGTCGAGATTGCCCAGGCGGTAATTCACCCAGCCAAGGCTGTCGAGTACCGCCGGATCTTCCGGGCTGATCTGGTGCGCCTGTTCGATCAGGGCCTTGGCTTCGGCGTAGCGTGTGGTGCGGTCGGACAGGGTGTAGCCGAGGGCGTTCAACGCCATGGCATTGTCCGGGTCGCGCTTGATGATCGTGCGCAGGTCTTTTTCCATCTGCGCCAGGTCATTGCGTTTTTCCGCCTGCATGGCACGGGTGTAGAGCAGGTTCAAATCGTCCGGGTATTGCTGCAAGGCTTGATGCAGAACGCTCCAGGCCTTGTCGCCCTGATTGTTGGCGGACAGGGTTTCGGCTTCGATCAGGTACAGCTGGATCGCGTAATCCGGCTGCTCGTCGCGCTCTGCCGCCAGCTTTCTTTGCGCTTCGGCGGTCCTGCCGTTGTCTATCAGGATGTCGGCCTGACGCAATTGCGCCGGCAGGAAATCGTTGCCCGGGCCCACCTTGGCGTACTCGATCAATGCGCCTTGCGGGTCGTTTTGTTCTTCGGCGATGCGGCCGAGGTTCAGGTGCGCCGAGTCGACGTGGCTGTCCCGGGCGATCAGGTCTTCAAGATAACCTTTGGCCTCGTTCCACGCCTTGGCTTCCAGGCAGACCAGTGCCAGGGAGTATCGCAGATCGTCGTCTTCAGGGTATTGCTGAACCAGGCTCGAGAACTCGGCCTTGGCGTCGTCCATACGGTCCTGTTCAACCAGCATCCGCGCATAAGTCAGGCGCAGGCGCTTGTCGTCCGGGTATTTCTTGATGCTTTTCTGCAGAAGCGGCAAGGCCTCGTCACCGCGATCGAGGGTTTGCAGCAGGCGTGCGCGCAGCAGAATCGGGGCAATTTCGCCGTCGTCCGGTGGATTGTCTTCCAGCAGTTTCAGTGCGCCTTTGGTGTCGCCATCCTGTTGCATCAGCAGCGCCTTGCCGAAAATCAGCTGGCTGTTGTTCGGATGGCGCTGCAGCAAGCGGTCGAAGCTTTTCATCAGGCCGTTGCGTGTGTCCTGGTCGGTGTCGGCCGCCGACAGCGCCAGGAAGTCGAAATGAGTGTCGCCCTTGCCTTGCAGGACTTTCTCCATATAGACCATGGAGTCGTCATAACGCCCGGCGCGGGCCAGTTGCACGGCAGCGGCGCGTTGCGCTTCGAGGTCGTCGGGGGCGTTTTTCGCCCAGATCAGTGCGGTGTCCAGGGCAGCCTGGTCGGCGCCCAGGTATTCGGCGATACGGAATGCCCGCTCCGAGATGCCCGGATCCTGGGTGTTGATGGCCTGGGTCACATAGTTGTCCAGGGCAATATCGAAACGATTGCGCTGGCCAGCCAGTTCGGCGCTCAACAGGCTGAAGACGGTTTCCTCGCTGAAGGAGCTGTAGACCTTCGGCTTTTCAGGGGCCGGGGTGCTGTCTTCAACCGGCGGCGTACCGTCCGACGAAACGGGTGCCAAGGCCTGGCAGCCGCTGAGGAAGACAAAAGCGAGGAGCAACGCGGAAGATCTATTCATATAGGAAGAGGACGACTAACCTGCGGTCGGATCATCATGACACAAGCTTTAGGCCAAACATAACCGGCCCGCCAATTTACCCAATCCCCGGACTTGCGCGATGCCCCTGTAGGAGCTGCCGCAGGCTGCGATCTTTTGATCTTGAAAAACAAAGTCAAAAGATCGCAGCCTGCGGCAGCTCCTACAGGTCGGGAACGAGAATGGCTCGCAAGCCGGGGCGTCCCATCGGCGCGATAGATATCGAGTAGTTGTTCTGATTCCGTCGAAGTAGGACAATTGCCGGCTTCACGTCACCATCAGCGACTTTGAATGGCCTTCCTTGCACTCGGTATTAACCACAAGACTGCTTCAGTAGACGTCCGCGAGCGCGTGGCTTTTACCCCTGAGCAGCTGGTTGAGGCCTTGCAGCAGCTCTGCCGACTCACCGACAGCCGCGAAGCTGCGATCCTCTCCACCTGCAATCGCAGTGAACTCTATATAGAACAGGATCACCTGTCGGCGGATGTCGTGCTGCGCTGGCTGGCCGAATATCATCATTTGAGCTACGACGAGCTGCGCGAAAGCGCCTATGTGCATGAAGATGATGCGGCAGTTCGTCACATGATGCGGGTGGCCTCCGGGCTCGACTCGCTGGTGTTGGGCGAGCCGCAGATTCTCGGCCAGATGAAGTCGGCCTATGCCGTGGCTCGCGAGGCGGGCACCATCGGGCCATTGCTCGGGCGGCTGTTCCAGGCCACATTCAACGCGGCCAAGCAGGTGCGCACCGACACGGCCATTGGCGAAAACCCGGTATCGGTGGCATTTGCCGCGGTGAGCCTGGCCAAGCAGATTTTCAGCGACCTGCAACGCAGCCAGGCCTTGTTGATCGGCGCCGGCGAGACCATCACCCTGGTCGCCCGCCATCTGCATGACCTGGGGGTAAAGCGCATCGTGGTCGCCAACCGTACCCTGGAGCGCGCGAGCATCCTGGCCGAGCAGTTCGGCGCTCATGCGGTGTTGTTGTCGGATATACCGGCAGAGCTGGTGCGCAGCGATATCGTCATCAGTTCCACCGCCAGCCAGTTGCCGATCCTGGGCAAGGGTGCCGTGGAAAGCGCCTTGAAACTGCGCAAGCACAAACCCATTTTCATGGTGGATATCGCCGTTCCCCGCGATATCGAACCCGAAGTCGGCGAGTTGGACGACGTTTACCTCTATAGCGTCGACGATCTTCACGAAGTGGTCGCCGAGAACCTCAAGAGCCGCCAGGGCGCTGCCCAGGCCGCCGAAGAGATGGTCTCGGTCGGCGCCGAAGACTTCATGGTCCGCCTGCGTGAATTGGCGGCGGTGGACGTGCTCAAGGCCTATCGTCAACAGAGCGAACGCCTGCGCGACGAAGAATTGCAAAAGGCCCAGCGCATGCTGGCCAATGGCAGCAGCGCCGAAGAGGTGCTGGTGCAACTGGCTCGCGGGCTGACCAACAAACTCTTGCACGCTCCGAGCGTGCAGTTGAAAAAGCTCTCTGCCGAAGGTCGCCTGGACGCGCTGGCGATGGCCCAGGAACTCTTTGCCCTCGGTGAGGGCTCATCGGATAGCTTTTCGGATAAAAAACCGCAATGAAAGCGTCACTGCTCAATAAGCTGGATATTCTCCAGGACCGTTTCGAGGAATTGACTGCCCTGCTGGGCGACGGCGAGGTCATTTCCGATCAGAACAAGTTCCGTACCTATTCCAAGGAGTACGCGGAAGTTGAACCGATCGTGGGCACCTATAAAGAACTGCTGAAAGTGCAGGATGACCTCGAGGGCGCCCAGGCGCTGCTCAAGGACAGCGACCCGGACATGCGTGAAATGGCCGTGGAAGAAGTCCGCGAGGCCAAGGAACGCCTGGTCACGCTCGAAGCCGACCTGCAGCGCATGCTGCTGCCCAAGGACCCGAACGACGGGCGCAACGTGTTCCTCGAAATCCGTGCCGGTACCGGCGGCGACGAGGCGGCGATTTTCTCCGGCGACCTGTTCCGCATGTATTCGCGTTACGCCGAGCGTCGTGGATGGCGGGTGGAGATCCTCTCGGAAAACGAGGGTGAACACGGCGGCTATAAAGAGGTGATTGCCCGGGTCGAGGGCGACAACGTCTACGGCAAGCTCAAGTTCGAATCCGGTGCGCACCGCGTGCAGCGGGTTCCGGCGACCGAATCCCAGGGGCGCATCCATACGTCGGCCTGCACCGTGGCGGTATTGCCCGAGCCGGACGAACAGGAAGCCATCGAGATCAACCCAGCCGACCTGCGCATCGATACCTATCGCTCCTCCGGCGCCGGTGGCCAGCACGTCAACAAGACCGATTCGGCGATCCGCATTACGCACTTGCCGTCCGGCATCGTGGTCGAGTGCCAGGAAGAACGCTCGCAGCACAAGAACCGCGCCCGGGCGATGTCCTGGTTGTCGGCCAAGCTGAACGATCAGCAGACCTCCGCCGCGGCCAACGCCATCGCCAGCGAACGCAAGCTGCTGGTGGGGTCCGGTGATCGCTCAGAGCGCATCCGCACCTACAATTTTGCCCAGGGCCGGGTCACCGACCACCGGGTCAACCTGACCTTGTATTCCCTCGACGAGATCCTCGCCGGCGGCGTCGAGGCGGTGATCGAGCCGTTGCTGGCCGAGTACCAGGCCGATCAACTGGCAGCGATAGGTGAGTAAATGACGATCATCGCCAGTTTGTTGCGTGCTGCCGATCTGCCCGACTCGCCGACGGCGCGTCTGGATGCCGAATTGCTGCTGGCGGCGGCGTTGGGCAAGTCCCGCAGTTTCCTGCACACCTGGCCGGAACGCATTGTGCCGAGCGAAGCGGCGCTGACGTTCGCCGAGTATTTGCAGCGCCGCCGCAGCGGCGAGCCGGTGGCCTATATCCTCGGCCAGCAAGGTTTCTGGAAGCTGGACCTGGAGGTGGCGCCGCACACGCTGATCCCGCGCCCGGACACCGAACTGTTGGTTGAGGCTGCGCTGGAATTGTTGCCGGCCACACCGGCCAAGGTGCTCGACCTCGGTACCGGCAGCGGCGCGATTGCCCTGGCGTTGGCCAGTGAGCGTCCGGCCTGGAGCGTCACGGCCGTGGATCGCGTGCTGGAAGCCGTCGCCCTGGCCGAGCGCAATCGCCAGCGCCTGCACTTGAACAACGCCAAGGTGCTGAGCAGCCATTGGTTCAGTGCCCTGGAAGGTCAGCGTTTTCAGCTAATCATCAGCAATCCGCCCTACATTGCAGCGGCCGATCCGCATCTGGTCGAGGGCGATGTGCGCTTTGAGCCGGCCAGTGCCCTGGTGGCCGGTGTCGACGGGCTCGACGATCTGCGTCTGATCGTCGCCCAGGCGCCGGATCATCTCGACGCTGGCGGCTGGCTGATGCTCGAGCACGGTTACGATCAGGCCGAGGCGGTCCGCGACCTGCTGCTGACTCGCGGTTTTGAAGAAGTCCACAGCCGCACCGATCTGGGCGGTCACCAACGCATCAGTCTGGGGCGCCTGCCGTGCTGAATGATCAGGAGTTGCTGCGTTACAGTCGGCAGATTCTGCTGCAACACATCGATATCGACGGCCAGTTGCGGCTCAAGGACAGTCGCGTATTGATCGTCGGACTCGGCGGCCTTGGCGCGCCAGTGGCGCTGTATCTGGCGGCCGCCGGCATTGGCGAGATGCACCTGGCGGACTTCGACACGGTCGACCTGACCAACCTGCAACGCCAGATCATTCACGACACTGACAGCGTCGGTATGACCAAGGTCGATTCGGCGCTCAAGCGCCTGACGGCGATCAATCCCGAGATCCGCTTGATAGCCCATCGCGCGGCGCTGGACGAAGATTCCCTGGCCGCCGTGGTGGCCGGGGTGGATCTGGTCCTCGATTGCTCGGACAATTTTTCCACCCGTGAAGCGGTCAATGCCGCGTGCGTCGCCGCCGGCAAACCGCTGGTCAGTGGTGCGGCGATTCGCCTTGAAGGCCAACTGTCGGTGTTCGATCCGCGTCGGCCAGAGAGTCCGTGCTACCACTGTTTGTACGGGCACGGCAGCGAAGCCGAACTGACCTGCAGCGAAGCCGGCGTGGTCGGTCCACTGGTGGGACTGGTCGGCAGCCTGCAAGCGCTTGAAGCGCTGAAGTTACTGGCCGGATTCGGTGAGCCACTGGTGGGGCGCCTGTTGCTGATCGATGCCTTGGGCACGCGCTTTCGCGAATTGCGGGTCAAGCGTGATCCGGGCTGCAGCGTCTGTGGGTCGAAACATGCGTGAAGCGCCGATTGGCGTGTTCGACTCCGGTGTCGGTGGACTCTCGGTGCTGGCCGAGATCCAGCGCTTGCTGCCCAACGAGACGCTGATGTACGTCGCCGATTGCGGCAAAGTTCCCTATGGCGAGAAAACTCCGGCATTTATCCAGCAGCGTTGCAGCGTGATGGCCGATTTCTTTCAGCAGCAGGGTGCCAAGGCCCTGGTGCTGGCCTGCAACACGGCAACGGTGGCCGGCGTCGCCGACTTGCGTCGCGACTATCCCGAATGGCCCATCGTCGGCATGGAGCCGGCCGTCAAGCCGGCGGCCGCCGCGACCCGCTCCGGCGTGGTCGGGGTGCTGGCCACCACCGGCACCTTGCAGAGCGCCAAGTTCGCCGCGTTGCTCGACCGCTTCGCCACGGACGTGAAAGTGATCACCCAGCCCTGTCCCGGGCTGGTGGAACTGATTGAAAACGGCGACCTGCATAGCGCCGAGCTGCGTGAGCTGTTGGCCGGGTATGTCGAGCCACTGCTGGCGGCTGGCGCGGACACCCTGATTCTTGGCTGCACCCATTACCCCTTTCTCAAGCCGATGCTCCGGCAGATGATCCCCGCGGACATCAGCCTGATCGATACCGGTGCCGCCGTCGCGCGGCAACTCCAGCGGCTTTTGGCCGAACGCGAACTGCTCGCCGCCGGGCCTGCCCGTGAAGCGCAGTTCTGGACCAGCGCCGATCCGCTTCATTTCAGAAATATCTTGCCGATATTGTGGAATACCTCTGGCGTTGTGCGAAGCTTCAACCGGTAGAAGGCTTTCTGGGGGAGTACGAAAAATCGGGGTGAACTTCTGATAAATCGCTGACTTCTATAGTTTTGCTGGGCCAGGCAACAAAAAAATCATACGAAATCGTTCGGAAAAGGAAGTTTCTAGTGAAGCGACTATTCTGCTTGGCCGCGATTGCGGCCGCATTAATGGGGCACACCTTTACTGCGCAGGCGGCAGGTGTGGAGTTCGCGGTTGGTCAGACCAGCGATTCGACCATGACGTATCGACTGGGCATGCAATTCGATTGGGACCAGAGTTGGTGGCAGAGCGACGTGGGTCGCCTGACCGGTTACTGGAGCGGTGCGTACACCTATTGGGAAGGTGACGAGAAATCCAGTAATCACAGCCTGTCGTTCTCGCCTGTGCTGGTTTATGAATTTTCCGGTCAGAACGTCAAACCCTACGTCGAGTTCGGGGTTGGCGTGGCGGCGTTTGCCAGTACCGAAGTCGAAAGCAACGATCTGGGCAGCGCCTTCCAGTTTGAAGACCGCTTTGGATTCGGTTTGCGCTTTGCCGGCGGACATGAAGTCGGGATTCGTGCGACGCACTATTCCAACGCCGGGATCACCACTCCGAACGATGGTGTAGAAAGTTACGCATTGCATTACACGATGCCGTTGTAAGACAGCAACGTTGTACTAAATGTGGGAGCGGGCTTGCTCGCGAAAGCAGTGGATCAGTCGACACTTTGATCGACTGATCTGACGCTTTCGCGAGCAAGCCCGCTCCCACATTGGTATTGGGACAACTTCAAATTAGCGATACGCCGTCGAAATCCCCAAGCGTTCGTCGATGCACTCCGGTGCGCCCATCTCGAACTCCCGGCAGATCAGCGGACGTTTTTCGTAGATGGTGCACATCATCGTGTTGCGATCCAGTGCGGCACACCAGCCGTCGTCCAGGCGCAGCATGACTTCCCCGCCCCAGTCATCGGTATCGATGAACCGTTCAGGCACACCCGTGTCGGTGATCAGCATGACTTCGAGCTGGCAGCAACAGGCTGCGCAGGTCGAGCACGTGACTGCGGGTTCCGCGATTTGCGTATGGGGGATGGTTTTCATGCCGCGCAGTGTAAGGCAGTCACCCGGTACTGTGTGAAAGGTCTGACGGACGCCCAGGTATCGGAACGTCCGGGATGCCGCTGCCGATGATGGCGACTTTCAGGGTTGGTCCTTGATCGGTGGCTGGCTGCGCACCATGCGCTTGCCGATCTCCAGTTTCACTTGGTCCGGCCGTTTGGACAGCGGCCAGAGGGCGGCCATGAACGCAGCCGGGAAAGCGATTTCCAGCGGGCGGTCCTTGAGCTTTTCGAAGATGTGTCGCGCAGCTTTCTCCACCGGCCAGCTCAAGGGCATGGGAAAGTCGTTTTTCGCCCTCAGCGGCGTTTCGACAGGCCCAGGGTTGATCACCGTGAGTTCTATGCCTTCAGGGGCCAGGTCGATGCGCAGGGATTCGAACAGGTAACGCAGCCCGGCTTTTGAGGTGCCATACGCTTCTGCCTCGGGCAGCGGCAGGTAAGTGACCGTACTGGCCATGGCCACCAAATGGGGTGCGGTACCGGCACGCAGCAAAGGCAGGGCGGCATCGATGCAATAACTACTGGCCAACAGGTTGGTACGCAACACATGCTCGACAATGGACGCATCGAACTGCTTGGCATCCACGTACTCGCTGGTGCCGGCATTGAGTATCACGGTGTCCAGCGAGCCCCAGTCCTCGGCAATCTGCTCACCGATCTCGCGCACGGTCTGGCTGTTGGTCAGGTCACCGGCCACCATCAGCACTTGCCCCGGATAGCGTTGCGACAAGACTTTCAACTGCGCTACCGAGCGCGAACTGACGGCCAGGTGCGCACCGGTTTTCAGGATTTCTTCGGCCAGGGCCGCACCAATGCCACTGCTGGCACCGGTCAGCCAGTATCGTCGTGCGAGTGTACGACTCATCCCAATCTCCTTTTCAGCCAGGCCATTGCCCGGCCCAATATGGGTAAACATTTATAAAGCAGAGCCCCGGCATCGAGGTAACCCCGGTGGCGGTCATTCATGATCCAACGCCGACGTATTGGCGTGACGGCAGATTTTTGAACGCCGTCAACGCACGCGTACGGGATGTGCTCAAGTCGACGATCGGTGAAGGGTAATCCACCCCACCAAAAAGGCCGCCGAGATTGGCGGGGTTGTGCACGTCTTTTTTATTCAGCCCTGCCAGCTCCGGCAGCCATTGCTTGATGAACACACCTTCGGGATCGAATTTTTCCGACTGGCTCAGCGGGTTGAAAATCCGGAAGTAAGGCGCCGAGTCGGTACCGGTGGAAGAGCTCCATTGCCAGCCACCATTGTTCGCCGCCAGGTCGCCATCGATCAGGTGACGCATGAAAAAGCGTTCGCCTTCGCGCCAGTCGATCAGCAGGTTCTTGGTCAGGAACATCGCCACCACCATGCGCAGGCGGTTGTGCATCCAGCCGGTGGCCAAGAGTTGGCGCATGGCGGCGTCGATGATCGGCAAGCCGGTGCGCGCCTGTTGCCAGGCCGCCAGTTCATCGGGAGCGTTGCGCCAGGCCAGCGCTTCGGTTTCCGGGCGAAACGCACGGTGCCGGGACACTCGCGGGTAGCCCACCAGGATGTGTTTGTAGAATTCGCGCCACAGCAGTTCGTTGATCCAGGTGACGGCGCCTGTGTTGCCGCTTTCGAACTCGCCCTGATTGCTGTTCAACGCGGCGTGCAGGCATTGGCGTGGTGAAATCACCCCGGCGGCAAGATAGGCCGAGAGCTGGCTGGTGCCGGGTTTTGCCGGGAAGTCGCGTTCGTTCTGGTAGTGGTCGATCTGCGCTTCGCTAAAGCTGTCGAGGCGACGTCGGGCTTCGGTTTCGCCGGCCGGCCACAGGCTGCTCAGAGGGTCACCGGGCGTTGCGAAACCTTCGACGCTCAAGGGGACCGCATCGCTGGCAATGTTCAGCGGCGCTTGTTTGTGCGGCGCGCGGACCAGGCCGGGCAGCGAGTGGTGCAGTCGTTCGTAGCAGACTTTGCGGAACTGGCTGAAGACCTGAAAGTAAGTGCCGGTCCGGGTCAGCACGCTTCCCGGCTTGAACAGCAATTGATCGAGGTAGCGGTGAACTTCGATGCCTTCGGCCTGTAGCGCCCGGGCGACCGCAGCATCGCGACGGGACTCGTGAATACCGTACTCATCGTTGAGGTGCAACGCGTCCACCTGCCACTGCCGGCACAGGTTCAGCAAGACGCTGGGCGCGTCATCCCAGCGGGGAGCCTGGCGGATCAGCAGAGGAATGTTCAGATGACCCAGTTCGCGGCTCAGCTCGCGCAGGTTACGCAGCCAGAAGTCCACTTTGCAGGGTGCGTCGTCGTGTTCCAGCCATTGCTCCGGACTCAGCAGATACACCGCCACGCAGGGGCCACGAGCCGCGGCGGCCGAGAGGGCGGTGTTGTCATGTAGGCGCAAGTCGCTGCGCAGCCAGATCAATTGCATTGGGGGATCCATGCGATTCATTTAAATCAGCCTGCATTGAACGAGTGCCTGATGTGCCGACAATGGGTCTTCGGCCAGGTACAAGTCAGTGATCTCGGTGGTACTTGCGGACAACTCGGCGTGGTGGATGCACACCGTTGGTCCGGCAATCATTTTTGGGCAACCGACACCTTTGAAAAGTTTCGGCAGTTGCACCAGATTCATGGCCTTGCTGGAGTACAGCAAAACCCCGCGGGGTTGCAGCAGTTCGACCGCCAAAGCCAGTTCGCCGACAGGCAGCGGCCCGTCGAAGACCTCCACCGGGCAATCCGCGCTGCTGATCAGCCAGGCCGTGAGCCACATCTGAGGTTCCATGGGCAGGTCCGAGTGATTGATCAACAGCATTGGCGCGGTGCGCAACTGACGATTGTTATGGTAGATGCGCGCGCCGAATTTGCTGCGTAGCCAGGCACAAAAAAAGCCCCGCTCCATCTGCGCACCGAATTGGCCCTGCCAGCGTTGCTCCAGAGTGGCCAGCAAAGGCATCAACAATTGCTCGCACAGGGTTCGCGGCGGATACAGCGCCATCGCCTGATTGACGTTGTCATCCAGAGCGCGTTCCTGCAATTCGCTGACTGCCTGCAGCAGCGTTAGCAGCAAGGTGTGCCAGTCGTTGTCGACGGACTCGCTGAATACTTGCGGCGTGTCGAGCAATTCCTTGACCTGGCTGACGGCGACGCCACGGTTGAGCCAGGTGAGGATGGCCTGGATACGTTGTACATGATCGGGCGAGAACAGCCGATGCCCCTTGGGGGTGCGTTGCGGCACGATCAGACCGTAGCGCCGCTCCCAGGCGCGCAGGGTTACGGCGTTGACGCCGGTCAGGCGCGCCACTTCACGGATTGGCAGCCACCCTTCGTCCAGCGCCTTTTTAAAGTCATCGCCGAGGTCTTCGCGGGCGCTGGTGTCGAGTGTCTTTTTCATCAGATGGCGTTTCGCAGGCTGAGGTTTTCCGGGTGCGGTTGCAGATAGACCTGCTGTGCGATGTACGGATCGGGGTGTTGGCGAAAGTGATGTTTGAGCAGCGTCAGCGGCACCACCAGCGGCACGATGCCTTGGTGGTATTGGCTGATCAGCTGTTGCACTTCCTGCTTGTCTTCGCGGCTGATGGCTTGTTTCAGGTAGCCACTGAGGTGTTGCAGGACGTTGGTATGGGTGCGACGGGTGGCGCATTTTTTCAGCGCTGCCATCAGTTCGCTGAAATATCGAGGGCCAAGTTCCTGCGGATCGTTTTTGCCCATGCTGCCCAGTAGATGGCCCAGGGCTTTGTATTGCACCGGATTGTGGGCCATCAGCAGGTATTTGTAGCGTGAGTGAAAGTCCGTGAGGCCGCGCCGGGTCAAGCCTTCCTGGCGTAGCTGCTGCCAGGCGCTGTAGGCGAATACGCGGGTGAGGAAGTTTTCCCGAAGCACCGGATCGTTGAGCCGGCCGTCTTCCTCCACCGGCAAGTCCGGGTGCAGCAGGCAGAAGGCCTGGGCGTAGATCCCGCGACCGCCACTGTCCGCTCGTGTGCCGTTGGCGTGGTAGACCTTGACCCGCTCCAGGCCACAGGACGGGGAGTTTTGCATGAAGATATAACCGCAAATATCCCCCAGCTGCGCTGCCATTTCCCGGCCGTAGGTGGCCAGCGGTTGTGTCACGTTCAGGTTGTGATCCAGGGTACCCACGGCTTCGGGTTGATCGGCACCACTCACCAGTCGAATCGGTTGGCGAGGTACGCCGAGACCGATGGCCACTTCCGGGCAGACCGGGATGAAATCGAAATAATCAGTGAGGGTACGGCTGCACAGCCGCGATTCCTTGTGCCCGCCGTTGAAGCGCACATCGAGCCCCATCAGGCAGGCGCTGATGGCTATTTTCGGTTTAACGGGGACGTGGGACATCGGAACACCTCGAATCTAAACCTGTACAAACATTTGCGTCTGTACAAGATAACTTCATCATAGATTCAAAGTTATACGAGTCAAATTTTTTGTATAGGTTTTTGGGTGCAATGCCCCCTGTAGGAGCTGCCGAAGGCTGCGATCTTTTGATCTTGAAAAACAAAATCAAAAGATCGCAGCCTTCGGCAGCTCCTACGGTTCATTGCAGGTGTTCATGCAAGCGGCGGGCAGCTTCCTGACCGCTTAGCCAGGCGCCTTCGACGCGTCCGGACAAGCACCAGTCGCCACAGGCATACAGCCCCAGGTCGGCATCGGCCAGGGTGCCCCATTCGTGATTGCTGGCGGGGCGGGCGTAGAGCCAGCGGTGGGCGAGGCTGAACGTCGGCGCGGGCATGGAACCGTGCAGCAGTTCGGCAAACGCGCCGTGCAGCTGCTCGATCACCGCTTCCTTGGGCAGGTCGATGTGTTGCCGGCTCCAGGCACTCGTGGCGTGCAGCACCCAAGTGTCGAGAGTGTTGTCGCGCCCGGGTTTGCTGCGGTTGCGGGCCAGCCAGTCGAGTGGGCTGTCCTGGACGAAGCAGCCTTCCATGGGCGTTTCCAGTGGCGTTTCGAAGGCCAGGGCGATGGCCCAGGTCGGGTCCATTTTCACCCCGGCGGCGGCCCCTGCGAGTTTCGGCGCCGATGCCAGCAGAGCCGTGGCCTGCGGCGCCGGCGTGGCGATTACGACGTGGCTGAACGGTCCGTGGGTGAAGCCCTCGGCGTCCTGCAGATGCCAGTGTTCTTCCCCGCGATAGACCTCGGTGATCCGGCAGGCGAAATGCACTTCAAGATCACCGATCAGGGCGCGGGTGATGGCACTCATGCGCGGCGTACCGACCCAGCGGGTCTGCTCGTCCGGCGACAGGTTGAGCTGACCGCCATGGTAGGTGTACAGCTGCGGCGTCCACTCGGCGACCCAGCCTCTGGCCTGCCAGCGTTGGACTTCCGTGACAAAGCGGCGGTCGCGGGCGGTGAAATACTGCGCGCCCATGTCCAGAGCACCCGCATCGCTGCGCTTGCTCGACATGCGCCCGCCGCTGCCGCGGCTTTTATCGAAAAGTTGAACCACATACCCGAGGTCCGTCAGGGCCTGGGCGGCGGAGAGTCCGGCAATGCCGGTGCCAATGATTGCGATAGGTACAGTCATAGGGGCCTCGTTTACCTTTCTGTACAGACTACGCCGGGGTTCAAACCTGTACAATATTGTTTTTTGGTATAACTTTTAGCGTTCTCGTTCTGACAGCTTGGCCTATTGTTAACCATAGAGCCTGCTCGATACCAAAGATCCCTGCTTATAAAAATAGACTAGTGGACAGGGTAAAACGCCACGCGAGGAAGAAGTCATGCACATATTGCTGACCGGCGGTACTGGTTTGATAGGACGTCAGCTCTGCCGGCACTGGTCGGGGCAGGGCCATCGCCTGACAGTCTGGAGTCGCAAGCCTGAAAAAGTCGCGAAAACCTGTGGTGCCCAGGTGCGTGGAATTGCCCGGTTGGAGGATCTTGGGCAGGAACCGGTGGATGCGATCGTCAATCTTGCCGGCGCGCCGATTGCCGACCGACCCTGGACGCACAAGCGTAAAGCCTTGTTGTGGAGCAGCCGGATCACGCTGACAGAAACCCTGCTGGCGTGGCTTGAGCGTCGCGAGCAGAAACCCCGGGTGTTGATTTCCGGTTCGGCTGTCGGCTGGTATGGCGACGGTGGCGAGCGCGAACTGACCGAGGACTCGGGGCCGGTCAGCGAAGACTTTGCCAGCCAGTTATGCATCGCCTGGGAAGAGACCGCGCAACGGGCTGAAGCGTTGGGCATCCGCGTCATCCTCATTCGAACCGGGTTGGTGCTGTCGGCCGAGGGCGGCTTTTTGTCGCGGCTGTTACTGCCCTTCAAGCTGGGGCTGGGAGGGCCGATTGGCAACGGCCGGCAATGGATGCCATGGATTCATATCGACGATCAAATCGCTCTGATTGATTTTCTTCTGCATCGTAACGAGGCCAGCGGTCCCTATAATGCGTGCGCACCCAAACCGGTGCGCAACCGCGAGTTTGCCAAGACGTTGGGCAGCGTGCTGCATCGCCCGGCATTCATGCCGATGCCGGCCTTCGTATTGAAGGTCGGGTTGGGCGAGTTGTCCTTGCTATTGCTGGGCGGCCAACGGGCCACGCCGGTTCGCTTGTTACAGGCGGGTTTCACTTTTCAGTTCACGGATTTGCGTGCGGCTCTGGATGATTTGTCCGCTCGCCTTTGAAATAGGATGTTGCATGACCGATCACGCGTTGCTTCTGGTCAACCTGGGTTCACCTGCCTCCACCTCGGTGGCGGATGTGCGCAGCTACCTCAATCAATTTCTGATGGACCCGTACGTGATCGACCTGCCATGGCCGGTTCGACGTTTGCTGGTGTCGCTGATCCTGATCAAGCGTCCCGAGCAGTCGGCCCATGCCTATGCCTCGATCTGGTGGGACGAGGGCTCGCCGCTGGTGGTGCTCAGCCGTCGCCTGCAACAGGCCATGACTGCCCAGTGGCAGCACGGCCCGGTCGAGCTGGCGATGCGCTACGGTGAGCCGTCGATCGAGTCGACGCTGGTGCGCATGGCTGCGGCGGGGCATAAGCGAATAACCCTGGCGCCGCTTTATCCACAGTTCGCCGACAGCACCACCACCACGGTGATTGCAGAAGCCAAGCGCGTGCTGCGCGAAAAAGGGCTCGATCTGCAACTGTCGATTCTTCAGCCATTTTATGATCAACCGGAATACATCGACGCATTGGTCGCCAGCGCGAGGCCACATTTGCAGCAGGATTACGATCACTTGCTGCTGAGCTTTCACGGATTGCCGGAGCGGCACCTGACCAAGCTCGATCCGACGGGGAAGCATTGCTTCAAGAATGAGGATTGTTGCAAGAACGCGTCGCCAGCGGTATTGGCCACCTGCTATCGCGCGCAATGCCTGCGTACGGCATCGGAGTTTGCCAAGCGCATGGGTTTGCCGGACGGCAAGTGGTCGGTGTCATTCCAGTCGCGCCTGGGACGCGCCAAATGGATCGAGCCCTACACCGAGGCGCGCCTCGATGAGTTGGCCAAAAGCGGCGTGAAAAAGATTCTGGTGATGTGCCCGGCGTTCGTTGCCGATTGCATCGAGACCCTGGAAGAGATCGGTGATCGCGGCAAGGAGCAATTCCGCGCGGCGGGGGGGGAGGAGTTGGTGCTGGTGCCGTGCCTCAACGACGACCCGCATTGGGCGCGGGCGTTGAGTGCGTTGTGCGAAAGGGCGCCGTTGGCGCTTTAAAAGCTTCGCGAGCAGGCTCGCTCCCACAGGGGAATGCATTCCAGACTGTGGGAGCGAGCCTGCTCGCGAAAGATATTTCATTAACAACAAAGCTCTTGAAACACTACAGCAGCGGCTCATTCGCCTTCTTGTGCTTCCAGCTGTCATTGCCCGGCAGGATCAGGTTCAAGCCAATCGCCACCACCGCGCACAGCGCGATGCCTTTGAGGCCGAAGTCGTCCGGCCCGGTGCCGGTGCCGATCAGCACGCCGCCGATCCCGAACACCAGGGTCACCGACACAATCACCAGGTTGCGCGCCTCGCCCAGATCGATCTTGTGGCGGATCAACGTGTTCATCCCCACCGCGGCAATCGAGCCGAACAACAGGCACAGAATCCCGCCCATCACCGGTACCGGAATACTTTGCAGTAGTGCGCCGAACTTGCCGATGAACGCCAGGCTGATGGCGAAGATCGCCGCCCAGGTCATGATTTTCGGGTTGTAGTTCTTGGTCAGCATGACCGCGCCGGTCACTTCGGCGTAAGTGGTGTTGGGCGGGCCGCCAAACAGACCGGCCGCCGTGGTGGCAATGCCGTCGCCGAGCAGGGTGCGGTGCAGGCCGGGTTTCTTCAGGTAATCGCGACCGGTCACGCTACCCACGGCAATCACGCCGCCGATGTGTTCGATTGCCGGGGCCAAAGCCACCGGAACGATGAACAGGATCGCCTGCCAGTTGAATTCCGGCGCAGTGAAGTGAGGAATGGCGAACCAGGGGGCCGCAGCGATCTTCGCGGTATCGACCACGCCGAAGTAGAACGACATGCCGAAGCCGACCAGCACGCCGGAAATGATCGGCACCAGGCGGAAGATGCCCTTGCCGAAAACCGCAACGATCAGCGTGGTCAGCAGCGCAGGCATCGAGATCATCATCGCCGTCTGGTAATGAATCAATTCACTGCCGTCACCGGCCTTGCCCATGGCCATGTTGGCGGCAATCGGTGCCATCGCCAGGCCAATCGAAATGATCACCGGCCCGATCACCACCGGTGGCAGCAGGCGGTCGATGAAACCGGTGCCTTTGATTTTCACCGCGAGGCCGAGGAAGGTATAGACGAAACCTGCCGCCATCACGCCGCCCATGGTCGCGGCCAGGCCGAACTGGCCCTTGGCGAGAATGATCGGGGTAATGAAGGCAAAGCTCGATGCCAGGAACACCGGCACCTGACGCCCGGTGACGATCTGGAACAGGATCGTCCCCAGGCCGGCCGTGAACAGCGCCACGTTCGGGTCGAGACCGGTGATCAGCGGCATCAACACCAGGGCACCGAAGGCCACGAACAGCATCTGTGCACCCGACAGCACCGTGCGCCAGAGCGGATCGTTGAACTCTTGCTGCATGCTCACGCGTCCTTCTGCTTGGTGCCGAAGATCTTGTCACCGGCATCGCCCAGCCCCGGGATGATGTAGCCATGTTCGTTCAGTTTTTGATCAATGGACGCGGTATAGATGATCACGTCCGGGTGAGCCTTCTCGACCACGGCAATACCTTCTGGCGCAGCGACCAGCACCATGGCGCGGATGTCCTTGCAGCCGGCTTTTTTCAGCAGGTCGATGGTTGCAACCATCGAGCCGCCGGTGGCGAGCATCGGGTCGATGATCATGGCCAGGCGTTCGTCGATTTCCGGCACCAGCTTCTCGAGGTAGGTGTGGGCCTCGAGGGTTTCCTCGTTGCGGGCCACGCCCACGGCGCTGACTTTGGCGCCCGGGATCAGGCTGAGCACGCCTTCGAGCATGCCGATGCCGGCACGCAGGATCGGTACCACGGTAATTTTCTTGCCGGCGATTTTCTCGACCGACACAGTGCCGCACCAGCCATCGATATCGTAGGATTCCAGCGGCAGGTCTTTGGTGGCTTCATAGGTCAACAGGGCGCCGACTTCCTGAGCGAGCTCACGGAAATTCTTGGTGCTGATGTCTGCGCGGCGCATAAGGCCAAGTTTATGACGGATCAGCGGGTGGCGGATCTCATGGATGGGCATGGGGAAAGGCTCCGGCGGCGGGCAAAAAAACCGGCCTAGATTAATCTATCCGAGGGTGTTGTCCTATAGACATACAGTACGTTAGTCCACAAACGCTTGATCTGGCCTCGCTTGATGCGTACCTTTGCCCGCTTTTCCCGAATCCGCCATCCCCTGGAGAGCACCATGTCCGCTGATCTCGAGCATATCCGTCAAATCATGCGAGAGGCTGACTGCCTGTACACCGAAGCTGAAGTCGAGGCGGCCATCGCCCGCGTCGGTGCACAAATCAACGATCAACTGGCGGATTCCAACCCGGTGGTGTTCTGCGTGATGAACGGCGGGCTGATTTTCTCCGGCAAGCTGCTGACCTATCTGCACTTCCCGCTGGAAGCGTCCTACCTGCACGCTACCCGCTATCGCAACGAAACCAGCGGCGGCGACCTGTTCTGGAAGGCCAAGCCGGAAGTTTCCTTCATCGACCGTGATGTCTTGATCATCGACGACATCCTCGACGAAGGGCACACCCTGGGTGCAATCATCGACTTCTGCAAACACGCTGGCGCACGTAAAGTGCACACCGCCGTGCTGATTGATAAAGACCACGACCGCAAGGCCCGTCCGGACCTCAAGGCCGATTTCGTCGGTCTGCCGTGCGTCGACCGCTACATCTTCGGTTACGGTATGGACTACAAAGGCTACTGGCGTAACGCCAACGGGATTTTCGCCGTTAAAGGAATGTAAGACATGGATATGCCGCGTTTTCTGGATCAGACCTTGTTCGCCGAGCTGGCGGGGAAAGCCGCGGCCAATCCTCGCGGGCGCCAACACCATAATTTCCATCAGATGGAAGACGCTTGCCATCGCATGGCGGTGGGGCTGCAGCCGTCCACCTATATCCCGCCTCACCGGCACTTGGGCGACAACAAGGCCGAAACCCTGTTGGTCCTCAAAGGCCGCCTCGGCGTGTTGATTTTCGACGAAGCCGGCGCCGTGCTGAGCAAGACAGTTCTGCAGGCCGGTGGCGACTGTGTGGGTGTGGATCTGCCAACTGGCGTATTCCACGGCTTGGTGGTGCTGGAAGCCGATAGCCTGATGTTCGAATGCAAGGCTGGTCCTTACCGTCCTGTCGGTGAAGGTGAGCTGGCGCATTGGGCGCCGCGCGAAGGCGAGCCCGGTGTTGCCGAGTATCAGGCCTGGATGCACGCGCAGTTCGATTGATTTTCTTCCTGTGGGAGCGGGCTTGCTCGCGAAAGCGGTGTGTCAGTCAACATCAAGGCGACTGACACACCGCTTTCGCGAGCAAGCCCGCTCCCACAGGGTGTCGCGTTCACAGCCCCACGTCCGCTCGCCCATGCTAGAGTGCCCGGCCCCGATTCCGGAGCCTGCCATGAACCCTTTTATCCGCAGCTGCGCCGCGCTGTTGCTGACCCTCAGCCTGCCCTTGGCCGCCGCCCCGGCGCCCATGCACAGTCAATTCCTGCCGCCGGACGATCTCACTTTGCGCGCTGCTGATCCCGAGCAGCAGCAACTGATGCAGGTCACCGATTATTCGGTGGTGGTCGGCGCTCAGCGTCAATCCACTCAACAGCCGATTCCGGTCACTTCGCCGTTGCTGATTCGTCTCAAGGGCAAATCCCTGAACAAGGGCGCTAACATCAGTCAGGTGCTGGTCAACTTCGATGGTGAAAGCAAGAGCCTGAAGAAGCCGATTTACGATGAGTCGAGCAAGACCCTGACCCTTTATTACCCGCTGGCGCAATACCGGGTGGTGATCGACTTGCTGCGTAACGAGACGGTGTATTGCCAGTTTCTCAGCTACGCCAATGGCCATGTCTGGGCCGATCTGCATACCGGCAGCACTCGTGCGCGTTGAGCCCTGTGCCTGCGCGGGGGTAAACTGCCCGCCCCGTGAAATGTCTGCGAGCTGGAGTCGGCAATGCGTAAAGATAAAAAACAAGTGATTGGTGACGAGATCGGCGATGAGCAGATCAAGTTGTTCCTCGATTTCGAACCGGTCGACGCGACTTCTCCGTCCCTGCACAAACTGGTCAAGGCTTACCGTGGCCTGCGCATCGACGATTTCGAGCGTTTCCTGACGTTCTTCGTCGAAGCCGGTTACGACGTGAATGGCAAGGATGAGCACGGCAATGACTTTGTTGCCCTGATCAAGGATCAGCGCAACGCGCCGGACTACATCGAGTTGATCGAGAAGGTTCGCGGTTAAGATCCAGAGATCGGTTGTTCCTGTAGGAGCTGTCGAGCGAAGCGAGGCTGCGATCTTTCAAAGGCATAAAAAAACGCCCCGTCCTCAGTGAGAACGGGGCGTTTTTTCATGGGGCCGAATCAAGCGTAGCTTTCGGTCTCGCTGCTGGCTTCAACCAGTTCCAGGGCAACGTTGTTCTGCGTGTTGATCTTGCGATACAACGCAGCGTCGGTTTCCAGAACCTTCTCCCGGGCCGGGAAGATTTCTGCCAGTTTGCCTGCCCATTCGCCCTTGGCTTTGCTCGGGAAGCATTTCTCGATCAGCTCGAGCATGATCGAAACAGTCACCGATGCACCTGGCGAAGCGCCGAGCAGTGCAGCCAGGGAACCGTCCTTGGCCGCGACCAGTTCGGTACCGAATTGCAGGATGCCGCCTTTTTTCGGGTCTTTCTTGATGATCTGTACCCGTTGGCCGGCCACTTCCAGGCGCCAGTCTTCGGCTTTCGCTTCCGGGTAGAAGCGACGAAGGGACTCCAGGCGCTGCTCCATCGACTGCATCACTTCGCTGACCAGGTACTTGGTCAGGTCCATGTTGTTTTTCGCCACGGCGAGCATCGGGCCGATGTTGCCGGCGCGAACCGACAGCGGCAGGTCCATGAAGGAGCCGTGCTTGAGGAACTTGGTGGTGAAACCGGCGTACGGTCCGAACAGCAGCGACTTCTTGCCATCGACCACGCGGGTGTCCAGGTGCGGCACGGACATTGGCGGTGAACCTACGGCAGCCTGGCTGTAGACCTTGGCCTGGTGGTGCTTGACCACTTCCGGGTTGTCGCAGCGCAGCCACTGGCCGCTGATCGGGAAGCCGCCGAAGCCTTTGCTCTCTTCGATGCCCGAGGCTTGCAGCAGCGGCAGTGCCGCGCCACCAGCGCCGAGGAAGACGAATTTGGCGTCGACTTCACGGGTGTTGCCGCTGTTGACGTCCTTGATGCTGACGGTCCAGCCGCCGTTGTTGCGCTTGAGGCCGGTCACGCGCTTGCAGTACTTGACCTGGGCATCGGGTGCGCTGGTCAGGTGCTTGAGCAACTGGTTGGTCAAGGCGCCGAAGTTGACGTCGGTACCATTGATCACTCGGGTGGCGGCAAGGGTTTCGCCGGGGTCGCGCCCAGGCATCATCAATGGCATCCACTCTGCCATTGTCGCCTTGTCTTCGGTGTATTCCATGTCGGCGAAGGCGTGGTGCTTGCTCAGCACCTTGAAGCGTTCCTTGAGGAAGGACACGCCGCTGTCGCCCTGCACGAAACTCAGGTGTGGCACCGGGCTGATAAACGATTTGCACGAGCCGAACGTGCCTTTTTTGGTCAGGTACGACCAGAACTGCTTCGACACCTCGAACTGGGTGTTGATGTGCACGGCTTTCTTGATGTCGACGGCGCCATCGGCTGCCTGCGGCGTGTAGTTGAGCTCACACAGCCCGGCGTGACCGGTACCGGCGTTGTTCCACGGGTTGGAACTCTCCGCGGCACCGGAATCCATCAGCTCGACGACTTCCAGCTTGATCGCGGGGTCGAGCTCTTTGAGCAGGACTGCAAGGGTGGCACTCATGATGCCGGCCCCAACCAGTACTACGTCGACTGCTTCGTTATGCGCCATTTAACGCGTCTCCAAAATCTGCAGCACCAAATTGTCGGCATGGCTGCCAGGTGTTCCGGGGCGTGTCAGTGTGGCCCCAAGGTATCCATGGCAGTATCGCCATGTCCGAATCTTCGCAATTTATCGCAACTTCGACGGACGCTACCTGCCGGGTCTAATAAGAGCCCTATGGACTCATTTCAACGTGCGACTGGCAATTCGACTTATGGTCGATACATCCGTTTGTGCAACCAAATCCGTAGCGGACAGGCTTCAGGCTCCGGTGTTCGAGGAATACTCGGTCCTGTGTCGTTGGGCTGTTGTAGACGCTAATGGTGCATGTTCAGACGCAAAACTATTCATTTGCTCGCCACACTCTTGTGAAGTTGTGAAAACCCGTTTTTTTCACGCTCTTTTGAAGACGTGAACCTCAAAAAGGGCTGTCCCAGCCTGGCACCGTGCCCGGGTGGATTGCCGCCATGGGATACAGGGCAGGCAAAAACGGGCAAACAGCTCAGTGACCGAGCGTAATGACAGCTCTGCAGATTCGCGAAAAGCGGAGGTTTTGCTCAACAAAACAGCAAGCGCGCCAGCTTCACTCGATCTGTGTGGGCGGCTCTCTGTGGGCGGAGCGGGGGGTCAACACAAGCGCATTGACGATGCTGCGAGGCCCGATCAGGAGACGTCCTTATAATCGGGGGGAGATTGTATCTAAGAAACGCAGGGAAATGGTCGTGTTTTATGACTTTTATTAGGTGTTTGGTCAGGTCGTCAGCAGTTGCTGTGCACGCGAGCGTGGCTGGTGCGGTTGCGAAACGACGCGAGCGCCGGCTGGCAGCGGCTGATTCAACCAGTTCAGGCGGATTTCCTCGATTTCAACCCAGCCATCTCCCATGGGCTGCAAGCTGCACTGCTTGAAGGCCTGGCAGTGGCCGTTGCGGTCGAGCTGGGCGAAGCAACGGTGCAACGGGCGTGGCGCGAACAGAGAGATCAGATGGCGCATGGTGAAGTACCGTGTGGGTGATTGCCGGGAAGATTGCCCGTAGGCCGTTACGTGCAAGTGTAGGAGTGGTGACATCTGTGTGACATGAACTGCAGTCCCCAGGGTTTGTCAGAGATTTCATCAAACACTGTGAGGTGCTGGTTCCCCACAGTGGCGCACCGCTATACTGCCGGCCTGTTTGTGCCCGATTCTGGAGAGAAGAGCATGTTGCAACGCCTGTTGTTCGGTTTGATCACTGTGACCAGTTTGACCCTGGTTGGCTGCGCCCACAGCCCGCAACAACTGAGCCCGGAACCCAAGCTGACCGCGCAGTTGGCCCCGGTCGGCCATGGCCAGCCCGTCGTGGTGCGTGTCGTGGACGGTCGCCCGTCGCCGACGCTGGGCACCCGTGGTGGCCTGTACCCGGAAACCAGCGCGATCACCGTGCAGGGCGCGCAGATCCTGCCGAAGCTGCAGGCCCAGGCTGAAGCCGCCGTGCGTCTGTTGGGCTTTACCCCGACGAACAACGCCATGAATGCGCCGCAACTGACCGTGACCCTGGCGGAACTGAAGTACCAGTCGCCCAAGGAAGGCATGTACGTGACCGAAGCCACCATCGGCGCAACGTTCCGCTCGGATGTGCAGAACGCCAACCGTCGCTACAGCGGCCGTTATGGTTCGTCCCTGGACCAGCGCTTCGGCATGGCGCCGAACCAGGAAACCAACACCAAGCTGGTCAGCGATGTGCTGAGCGATGCGTTGACCCGCCTGTTCAAGGACCCGACCGTAGGGCAGATTCTGGGCGAGTAATGCGAGCCCCTGTAGGAGCGAGCCTG